>JBDRQG010000270.1:0-29257 GCA_043826475.1 bacterium | reverse complement strand
ATTTAATTCAGTCAAATCAGTATTGATCGTGTAGGCTATATCTAAATTAGCATCTTCATCCTCTGCCGTTACCCACAGATTAAGTTCTTCATCAGGTCGAATGTATGCTGTATCAGTTGTTAGCGACATTGTGCCGTTTCTTTTAATAGTAAAAGTAGGCGGGTCATTTACATTTATTATCACCGAAAAACTATCAATACAAAACGCACCACAGGAATCGGTACATATAATTCTAACATTTAGAGAATCATCATCAAGGACGTAATATTCCCAAAAATAATTTCCGCCTTCCGATACAATATCCCCTTCTACAGTCTGACCATACAATTCAATAAGCGGTTCAGATTGCAGACCTGCTTCTAGATCAACATCACTGCATCCCACCGGAACTCTGATATAAACAAGCGGATTGGCAAGATTAATAGTAGTATCCCTGACAAAACAGATTGGCTCGCTGTTTCTAATAATATTGAAAACATGAGAAACCGTATCCCTGGCATCACATTCATCAGCTACTTCGCCAGTTACTATATATGTGCCCGAGGTATCAACTGTAAGCAGCATCTCCCCCTCGGAGCTGACGACAACACCGCTTGTCAGAGAATTCCACTTCAAAACAGAGAACGTAATATCAACAGCACTGAACTTATAAGAAATTGATGTATCCCCGCAGATAAAGATATCATCCGGGTTGGTTGAATCAGCAACTGGCGGTTCGTTTAAATTGAGAGTAATAATAATATCATCAATATCGCTTAATCCGCAATTATCGGTTACTTTTACTTCTATAGAATAGATGCCGGATTCATCGGGAGTGAAACAGATCTGATTGTTGGCTGTATCAATTACAGCTGTCGGATGACCGGATGATAACTCTTCGGTGATAATATCCAGCGGATCATTGTTGGTGACAGAATAAGCAACACAGATTTGTTCCGGTTCACAAAGATCAATTGACTGATCCACACCGAAAGAGACGGCAGGAGCAGTATTGATAGTCACATTCACATAAAGGGTATCTTCAGCAATAACATTACAAGAATCGGTTACTACTATAATTTCCTGATATACTCCCGATGCGACTGGAATATACCGGATTCGATTCAATGCAGCATTAATTGTTCCCGGACTTCCCGGACTGAGAGTTTCGGATTTTATGTTACCATCGACGTCAGTTACTTCATAAAATATCTCATAAAAATCACCGGCGCATAAAAAGAGATCAAGTGTATCAGTAGCCTGAGATGGAATAAAGTTTACTGATGGGGCAGAGTTCTCTGTAACAGTAATAATTGTTTCACAGGAATCTTTTTCACCGCATGAATCGATGCAGATAAATTTGAGAAGATTATCGCCAGCAACAGGATTAAAAGTAATGCTTGAACCTACTAAATCCAAAGTATCTGCCCCAATCACAATTATCAGAGAATCGATATTATTATCAGGATCAGTATAGGAAAAGCCATCGATAGTGATCGGATCTGCTATATCACAAGCAAAATGCAAACTATCGGGCGGACAGACTGGAGGATCAGGCGGGGAATTCATAACAAACGTGACCGTAAAGGGCGACTCGCAAATTCCTCCGAGAGCATCTTCACATTTTATTGTAATATTGACAACTTCACTACCAGTTGGAGTATATTCCCAGTTTCCCCCGACTACTGCTCCAACTACCGGAACAGAAACGATAACAGGTCCTGAGACAAGGTCGCCATCGGCATCAGTACACCCAACCGGGAGACTTACCAACACGGGTGAACATTGGAAAATAGTCGTATCATTGGGAGTGATACATTCCGGATCGGCAGCCCATGACGCTGATGCACCAAAACACAAAAGAAGGATTAGAAAAATTATCTTATTATATTTATAAATTCTATTCATATTCAATAAAAGGGGAATACCCTCAGTTTCCTGGGTTGGGAGGATCAGGTAAATCATCCCAAACATTTCCGGGGACTGTTCCTTCATCCCCATTGTTATTTAAAAATATTATCAAGGCGCTGATACCAATTCCGATGATCGGACGATTAATAATAAAATCTTTACCGCCAACCGGCTTTAATGCTATTTTTTTAAAAAACGATTCTTTATGTGACAGTCCTATTTGATTTACAAATTCAGCGTAATGAGGATGGGCTGTTAGTTTGTATTCCGGTTTTTCAGAAGGAGCTGCCCCTTCGCCTGTCAATTTACCAATTATAATAAAGGTAGAATCATTGACTTCGCTGACAAATGCTATCCGTTGTTTTTCTAACGAAAGAAAGCGCATATTTTTATATTTATCAGAAGAAAGCAGTTCACCATTCCATGGTTTTTGTCTGTTTGTCCAGGCAGACACATCGCCGTAATTCATGGAAGTAGTCCCATCATTATTTTTTTGTAAATAGAGAATATAGTTGGAATTATCCAGCCAGACAGGGCCATGATATTCATCAACTATTACCGGAGATTCGTTTATTGGTAAATCGGAAATAGGATTAATGCTCACCTTCTCCTGCTTATTTTTAGATACTTTTCTGATGTTGATATTGTATTCTCTGTCTTCTTTTTTACTATATATAATCCCTTTATAATAATAAAAGGCAACCCTGTCTCCATATAGTGGATCCCAGGAAGGAGAAAGCATGCTATTTTTATCAGAATCAATCATCATCCAAATTGATTGAGAATCTGGCAAAGATATAAATGATGATGTCGAATAAAGCTCACCGGGGCCTAAATTTAAAAATTCGGTAAAAGCCAGTATCCCGGTTTGCTTATTGGGATTCCATGAAATAACAGGACTAAAAATTTTATTATTACCGGCAAGACTATATAAATTGGGTGAATATTTTTTGGGAAAACTAAGGAACTTGTCTATCCCGGTTAAAAGATAAATATTGGACTCTCCTGAACGATCAGACTGGAATGCAATCATTGATCCGTCGGGAGACCAGCGGGGACTACTGTTTTTAATTTTTTTATCTTTTTTTTGGTTATCAGTCAGAAGAACATTCTTGTTTTCATTTAGGTAATAAAGATAAACATCCTGCATATCGCCATTTGAATGGGTATAAACGGCGACAATCTCTCCATAGGGGCTGATAATCGGACACCAGTCAAGACCATAATTTTCAGGGGCTACACTTCTGATAGTCATCCCGAACTCTTCTAAAATATCACTCTCCCCATTTTTTGATACAGGGGGTGCTATTTCCACCAGACTATCCTGAAGAATATTATACCAGTATAGTCTGAGCCCCGTCTCTGTTCGCATTTCAAAAGAAATAATATTCCTGTCAAGAGGGCATATGCGGGGATGTTCGAATAGTCCTTCAAGGCCTTTAAATGATTTGGATTCCTCGGATGGAATATGAATAAAGGATGAAACGCTAAATGGAGCTTCAGCTCTGACTGAGAAAGTTACAAATAAGAAAATAAAAATAAACAATAATCTATTTCTCATACATTTAGTATCCATCAAATTATCAACGCTCATAATTATAAGTATAATCAATCTTCACAAGATTCATATTAGTTTTATAAACCTACTATTGGTGATCACTTGAGTCAAGAGTTCTTTAAAAAAGTAAAATTGTCTGGCAATAAGGGGAAAATGCAGGGCAAATATAAATCAATCCTGCAGAAAATATTTCCATATTCTAATTATTCAAGATTTTAACGTTACTCTTTAGCGCTGGTAAACAGACCAATAAGATTGCCGTCGAGATCGTTGAACTGACCATAAGCTCCAAAACCGGGAATCGGTGTCTGTGGTTTGACAATTTTACCGCCAAGCTTTTCAGCTTTAGCCAAATAAGCATCGATATCATCGACTTCGACGTAAAAGACAATCCCTCCGCCGGGAGCAATATTATCTACACGCGAGATGCCACCGCCGGGTGGAGTTTCCGGGTTAAAAAATATATATTCCTCCCCCATCGGACTGCTGAGATTCCAACCAAACAATGATTCATAAAATTTACTTGATGCAACCGAATCTTTTGCTGCGATTTCTAAATGACAAATAGTGTTTTTTCTCATTTTGGGGTACTCCTATTTTATTATTCAAATAATTCTTTGTATTTATGTTACTAAAATAAAACAAATTATGTCTTTATAATCAACGATTAATCAGCCCTAATTGTTTCCCACGTTTCCTTTAACATTGATATTTTTTGCTTGATCTTTTTTAATTTAACCATTAAACTTAGGAAGAATTTGAAATAACTTTGTTACCCGGAAGGAGGATGATTTAATGCTGGCCATTGTGATTTATGACACAGGTAAGTTATGCCTCGGAAGGAACAAAGCTTAAGATTTCATTATTTTTTAATCGAGCCTCCCCTACCGGGTGGTTTTTTTTGCTCCATTCGGGCATCGCATATCTGATCTTTAAAAATATCATTTGAAATTATAAAATATTAATTTTAGAATTGTTAATTCAAATAAGGAATATTAGCGATGAACATAGAATCATTGGGCTGGAATGATTTTTTTGAACAACACTTTGCGGAATATCTTGACTCTGGCTTTATACCTGCGAGGGTTTCTCAGGAACACAAAAACATGTATCGAATTTTATGCAGTAATGGAGAATTGTTAGCTGAAATATCAGGGAAATATCGTTATCAGACATCGGAAAGATCAGATTTCCCCTCGGTTGGTGACTGGGTAGCTGCAGAACCAATCGGCAATGATCGGGCCATAATCCATACCCTTTTGCCTCGAAAAAATAAATTCTCCCGCAAAGTACCCGGTGCCAATACCATTGAACAGGTACTGGTTGCCAATATTGATAAGCTTTTTATAGTCTGCGGTCTTGATGGTGATTTTAAACCCCGCCGAATTGAACGCTATCTGACAGTTGCCTGGGATAACGGAACAATACCAGTAGTAGTCCTGAACAAGTCTGACCTCTGCGATAATCCTGATTACGACGTTGCTGAAGCAAAAGCGGTATCGTTTGGAGTACCGGTTATCCCAGTGAGCGCTAAAAGTGGTAATGGAATAGAATTGCTAAAGGAACATATCGGCCAAAAGGAGACAATAAGCCTGATTGGTTCATCGGGTGTCGGTAAATCAAGTATTATCAATGCCCTGTTGGGTAAAGAGCAACTCAAAACCGGGGAGGTCAGTGATTTTCAAAGTAAGGGTCGACATACTACTACTTACCGGGAGATGATTCTCCTCCCTGAAGGGGGCATATTAATAGATACGCCCGGTATGAGGGAATTGCAGCTTTGGGGCGATGAAGATGGCCTGGAGCAGACCTTTGAGGATATCGAGGCATTAGCTGATCAGTGTCGATTTCATGATTGTACACATAATGGCGAGCCGGGTTGTGCTATCATTATGGCAATTGAAGAAGGGAATTTAGAAGAAAAAAGATTCAGGAGTTACCAAAAACTACAAAAAGAATTAAGTCATCTGGAGCAAAGACAGAATCAAAAAGCGAGCCTCTTGGAAAAAAAGAAATGGAAAAAGATTAAGCAATGGGCCAGGAGAAGGGTCAATCACAAAACATAATACTTTAAAGAATTCATTGTTTAGTTTTTGAACATTTTTTTTATTATCGTACTTTGAAAGCATTTTCTACTTGCTTTGGTAGATATTATTGTCTTTTCTTGAAATATACAGGGAAAAAACTGAGGTAGTACTGACTATGATGCACACATTTATTGATAGATAATTTATTTTACTACTATAACGTCGTCTCAAAACCCTGAATAATAAAAATTAAAGAACTTGAACAGAACCAAAGATGAAAAACAACTTCCAACATATTAGCTCAATGATTTGTTATTCATTCCTATTGTTCGTTCTGTTGTTTATGCTTTTTATTGAAGGCTGTTCTACCAATTATCAGGGGCCGTTAAGATTTAGCAGCATTTCACCTGGACAGAATTATCAGAATGCATATAATGGTTATAAGAGTAGTAATAGGCAAATTACTAAATCAATTGATTATAAAGTAGATACTCTTATTGTGATTGATACAATAGTTGAAGAGTGTCCACTGGAAGTAATTGAGAGATCATATCAGGAAGAAGAATATGAATCCTGTCCGGTAATTTTTGATACTATTACAACCGGCGACCATATGGCTGAAGCAGAATTCATACTTCGGGACTATTTGATAGATCTTCTTCCGGGGAGTGTTTTTTATAAAAAATATATTTCTGAACTTATTGATCAATGCGCAGTATATCTTCCTGATATTCTTGATTATATTTTAGAATTGCTTGGTCTTGATAAAATAATTGAAAAACAGAGATATCCGGAAGTTTATTTATATTTGTCTTCATACCATTTAACTGGGAAAGATAAATTAGTACAATCATATTCAGAAATTCAGAGAACGAATTATTTTTATGATCAATACAATGATATAAACTATCTTAGTTCCGAAAGATCCCCGTCATTGACTTCAGAAGAGCCGGAAGCTAAACGGGGTTTGGATATTGTTCAATAGTAAAAAAAAACAGGGCTGGAAAACCAACCCTGCTTATATTCGATATAATAATATCTACTTAATAAACATCATCTTCTTAGTTTGAGTATTATCTCCGGCAACAATTCGGTACAAGTAGATACCTGACGCCACCCGACTGCCTGAGAAATCGGTTCCATCCCAGCTTACACTGTGCTCACCGGCGGACTCTTCCCCATTTACTATAGTTTTAACTCTCTGGCCAAGAAGGTTGAATATCGAAATATCAACCTCAGATTTTACTGGAATCGTATACTCGATCGTAGTGGTTGGGTTAAACGGGTTGGGGTAGTTATTTTTCAGTTCAAATCTGAAGGGAAGAGGCTCATCTTCATCATCAGTCGATAAAACCAGGGTAGGGCTGGTTCTGACGCGAATCGCCACGTCGCTGAAATTCTCTCCCATATCTGACCATGAACTTCCAGTGGGACTGAGATATGTCTTCCCCGTTTCGGTTGGTCCTTCTCCATCGGCAACAACTGGAAATCCATAAGAATTATTGGTGAATTTTACAGCTATATATATATCATTTCCAGTGGCTATTTCCGGAGGAGAACTTAATTGAACTGAATGATACCCGGCTAATTCGAATGTTGTCCCCAGTTCACTGGTGATGAGATTGCTTAAAGTTACGCCTGAAAAATCATCATAAACATAAACATCAACATCGGTCGGAGAATCGTCTGTCCAGAATTCAACTCGGTTAATAAAGGCGTCTTCGGTGAGGGTAAATTTGACCATACCCCAGGCAATACTTGAACCATATCCCCACTGATTGGTCCAGCCAGCTTCATCATAGAAAAGAATATTATCGTTTACGTTTACATCCTGCCAGTCATTTACAAATGAGGTATATTTTCCAAAACCGGCTGAACCATAAGCAATGTAATAAAAGCCACCTTCGGTTCCGTAGTCACAAGTTCCTCCCCAACCGGTTCCCCAACTGTTTTTGACAATCCAGGCACCGTTTCCACCGGCATGAGGAATGGTGTCATCCCAACCAACTATCAAAGCGGCATGATTGGGGGTATTTGTTCCGGTATAGCGAAGAACATAAGAACCGTTGTAACTTCCGAACTCGCTTTGCCAGGCAGATGCAGATCCATCGCCGGCGAAAATCGATGTATAAAAGGGACCTTCGGTATAGAGATAATTTTGAATAACGGAAGGATCAGGGATAGAGTTAGCCGAGATTATATTCCACCCCAGAAGGGCTTTATTATAACTGCAACTGGTTTCGCAGGAGACATCGGAAGCAACATAAGGATCGCATGTTTCCAGAACCGTACCGGTTTGAGAAAAGACATTGGCGACCATTTCAAAATTTCCACCGCCACAACTTGGATCCAGATAGTTGCATTCTTTGGCATTATTTTCTGAAAAATCAAAAGTCCCGCCCCCGTCAAGAGCAACTCTGGATTCCATTGCTGCAGTTGACATAAAGGCGTAACATGAGCCGCAGGCTCCCTGATTTTTAACCGATGTCACCACCCCCTCAGTTCTCAAGTCCCATCTGACAGGCAATACCACAGAACCAAAACCCGGAAGTGATTTAGCCTTAGCTAAATGAGAGAGATCGACTCTGGGAGGGATAAAACCCATACCGGGAGGTAATTCGATACTATCCTGGGGATTCAGCGGCGACATCACCGGCCCCTGGGCATAAGCGCCAGAGACACAAAACAATACAGCAAAGACTAAACCCACAGCAAAAGCGATTTTCCATGATTTTAATTGTAGCATATTCACCTCAAATTAATAGATCAAAACTTAAGACATTTCTTATTGATATCAGTTTCGACACTGATTCAGGTGAACATTACTCTTATTTCTGTTTGCCTTTGGGATACCGACTTTATTATTTGAAATTGATCAATATTTGATCTTTTATCACGATTGGAAATCAGAATTATTATTAATAAAACCCGCTCCGCGGGCTTACATTATGATAGCGAGATTGCCTATTTGTACAGCACCGTTGGGTTCTTCCACCGACCAGTAATAAAGCCCTGATACAACAAGTTGAGTATTGCGGGTGATAAGATTCCATGAATCATGGGTTGAATTTGGATTTGAGGGATCCATATCATGGTTAATCTCTTTCACCAAATCGCCATCGAGCGTACAAATTCTTATCGTGCATTTAGCCGGCAGATTGGCAAAGTGAATCTCCCTCACCCGGTCATCAGGACGATCAGTATCAGCGCGCCCCTCGAAACCCCTGTCTCGATAACCGGCATCAAGCCGATATGGGTTGGGATAAACTACCACCTTGTCATTGGTAAATCGGCTGTTAGTTTCAAATTGAGAATATACATATTTAGCTCCAACCGTTCGGGATGATTCCAGAGATTTCAAACCGGATTCTGGCGAACCAAAATCAAAAGCTGTGACATTAATATAATATGGAACGGTCGGTAATAAATTAGTTACGGTAAATTCATACTCGAAATATTTAAGGTAGCCATCATCGGTGAGCTCGTCGGTTCGGGCAGAATCGGGGTTTATACTCGATGGGTATTCCTGTTCAGGAAAGATTTTTGAAATCGAACCTTCGTTTCCGAATCCCGAAACATTGTAATCCTGTTTTTCGAAGTAGTATAATCTATCCTGATGATTCGGATCAGTATAGGTTTTGGTGCGGGTATAGCTCAACGGCTCTAAATCAGGATCATTGAAAAAAGATCTTAATTCATCCAGAGTCATCGGGATACCTTCGAGTCCCCATTGATGCAGATAATCATCATATAAATACTTGTTATAGTCTTCCCTGTCATATGAAGCAACAACGCTGTAGCTCTCCTCTCTTTGATCACGGGAGACATAAATTCGGTAGCCTTCAAAATCATTAATATGCAGAAAGACATCCTCGGTTGTTTCAGTTCTGGTTCCGTTAAATCTTATATGAATCGAATTTTCATTCGGGGTCAGCCAGAATTCCGGCGGGGGCGGAGGTGAAGCTCCTCTGAAATCAGGAACACCATCGCCAATATAAAAAAACGAATCGCATTTACCCAACTCCCAGGTAGTGTCAATTTCAACGGGATCATAACTTATGGTATCGATACTGACAATTGTGGTATCAGTACAGCAAATATGCGCCTCGCCAAAATACCCGTCGCCATCGGTATCCACCCCGGGATTGTCATATATCCATGAAGCCCATTTGGCGTTTTTAGCCAAATCAGAAAAGTCGAGATTACTATAGTATAAACCCTGATTTACCAGCAAGTTTTTAACATTGTCGTTATTCTTATGCAGGTACTCCCCTATCAAATAGGCAAATGAAACGGGTAAAGTCTGACCGGGATCAACGTTAAAGGGACCAAAAGAGAGCAGAAAGCGTGTATCGTAGCCGTCGGAAAATTCCGCCGCCAAATCCTGGTTGGGATAAGACCAGAGAGTATCATTAGGCTGAATAGTATTGGTATAAATCTGATTATAATCGAATTCCTGATTGCTCATTACATAGTATTTATTGGCATCCCCTTCGGGTGTGCCAAGTCCACCGGTACCGAAATTTCTAAAATTTTCTTTTCTTCGGCCAACTCCAGATCTTTCACGAGGGCCAAAATCAAGATTGGGATTGCCGTTTCCGATCCACCAATTATAGCTGACATCCAGCGAGGTTGACGGGGTTCTGACTATGCGGGCAGCCGCTACATGGGGACAGGGATGCTTCTGGCCATCGGTGTGGATTCTTTCATAATCACCGTCATCATCGGCAATCCAGGCCATATTAACGGTATCAATATATTCACAACCGCCATAATTTCCTGGGTAGGTGTGAAGAAAACCGGTATGATCATCGATAAAACCGGCATTATCATTAAGGCAGTTAAAACAAATCATACAGTCAACATAGATGCCCATATAAACTTCGTTTAGAGAGGACTGCCCGATATTTTTGATTTTATAATCGAATAAAACAAAATCTTCCGCATAGGAATAAGACCAGGCATAGGATGACTGGGTAATTTCGATATTCAGAGGAATGTGCTGGCGTCCAAAAAAGTCAGGTTCGATTCCATTTTGAAAAGTGTCAGTATATACTGAGATATAATCCTCTTCTGAAACGGCATCTATATAGGCAGGTTTATCAGGATCACTGATTGATCTGAATTTCATCTCCCCAAAAGGGGCTTGATCTGAAAACATTTCATAAGCCTGCTGCCAGCCATCGGCACCGACAGAAACCAGCGTATCCCGACCGACAATAGCGCTGATCCAAAATGCTCCGCCATATAAATAAGAGACCTCAGATCCTTTGGGGTACTGGCAGGAGTGGTTAATCAGTTCACCGGTAAACCAATCCACAGCCTCCCCCTGATTATAATAAATTCCAAATGTCCCATTATTAGCCACCGCAAGTTCTATTCGTCCTATACGGTGAGCAGCAAGACACTGAACTGATGACCCAGCACTAAAATTTGAAAATAAGGATCTGTCATTTTCAAAATCAGCTTTCATGCGGGCAGTAGACTGGGGATTTACAAACAGCAGAAAAAATAAAAACAAGTGCAGAGCATATATATGGAATTTATTATTTTTCATATCATTTAGATCTAATTATAGGTCATATTCCATGTAAATCGAACAAAGACAGGAATTATGCAATTGATCAGGCATTTTTTTATCTCTAAAGCCAATTTGATGATAGAGTTTGAGAGCTGTTTCTAATTTGGGACTGGTCAATAAATATAATTTTTTCGCTTTTAGTTTTTTGCATTTATCAATTAATGCCAGGGCAAGTTTTTTACCCGCCTGTTTACCTCTGAATTTGGGGTCAACAGCCATTTTTGCTAATTCATAAGAACCATTAGCATGATTTATAAGAGAACCGGTACCGATAACGGAACCATTAAGTTTGGCAAATAATATGATACCACCTTCTTTAATAATTTTACCTGGATTTGATAATGTATCTTCATCCACTTTAGTCACAGACAAATAATGATTCAGCCATTCGACATTAAGGGACTTAAAATATTTTTTATACTGAACTTTGAATTCATCAATTTCAATTGCTTCAAATTGCCTTCTTTTTAAGCCTTGGTTAATTCTTTCGTATATGCTTTCATTTTCCAATTGATTTTCAATTAATTCAATATTTTCCAGAAAGTCTGCCCCAGCCCTATCTATCACTTCCATTGTTGCTGATGCAATTTCTGTCCAGATTGGTTCAAGGATTTTTATAGTCTCTTTCCCTTTTTGGGTAAGGCTTAAGAGTCGGCGCCTGTCATCATCTTTATCCTTAATTGATTCTAACAAGCCGCGCCGAGTCATAATACCGGCGACCTGATTTATTGCCGGGTGAGTCAAACCCAGGGTTTTAGCCATAGCGGTCACCGACATACACTTTTTACTTTTTAAGGCGTACAATACTGGAAACCAGCGGGCTTCGAATTCAATAGACTGGTCTTTATAAATTTTTGAGACATCCTTCTGCAGCTTTTCGCCGAGTCGTTTAAGACGGCTGGCAAAAGCAAGAGGACCAAGTTGTTTAATAAGGTCCAATGCGACTCCCTCTGTTGAAATATTAATTTCAGTTCATATAATAAGAACTCAACAGAAAAAAGTGAATTGTTTTTTTATAATTATTATTTCAACCATTTCTCCAGCCATTTGAATATTTCTTCGTAGGTAAACCGAAGATTTTCGAGCTTATGAGCATTGTGGCTGTCATCTGGGTAATATAAGAACTGTGAAGGAACTCCCATTCTTTGCAGTGCCGTAAACATCTGCAATCCCTCGCTTAAATCGACCCGGTAATCCAGTTGACCATGAATCACCATTGTAGGTGTTTTAAAATTTTCCGCATACGCAATTGGAGAACTACGGTAATATTCATCATAATTATCATAGGGAGTACCTTTGTATTCCCATTCCGGGAACCATAACTCTTCGGTAGAACCATATTCGCTAATATGATTAGTGGTTCCATCGACTGTGACCAGGCAGGAGAAGCGGTCAGTATGACCGCAAATCCAGTTAGTCATAAAACCCCCATAAGAACGCCCAAGAGCGGCTATGCGCGTGGAATCAATAAAAGGATAGCGTTCAACCACATAATCCACACCCATCATCAGGTCTTCATAATCCCCCTTTCCCCAGTTACCCGAAACATACTCTTTGAATTTCATCCCATAGCCAACGCTTCCATGGGGATCGATCTGAACAACGACATAATTTTGCGCCGCTACCAGTTGCGTATTCCAACCGTAATAATTAAAATCACCCAGCCAGCACCATTGCGGTCCGCCATGAATTAAGAGCACCATTGGATATGTTGCTGTCGAATCAAAGTTAGGGGGAAGAGTAATAAAACCGTGCACCGAATCTCCAAAAGCCCCTTCAAACCAGAAACTTTCTCCCCTATTCATAGTAAGATTTTGAACTATTCCATCTGTAAAATTAGTTAATCGCTTAAGACTGTTTTTTCTCAGATCGTATTTATATAATTCATACGGCCTATCCGAATTGGAAACATTCAGTATCAGATACTTGCCATCAGGAGAAATCCTCAGATCAGAATATACTGCATTTTCCAAAACTAATTTAATTTTTTTCGAAGCGATATCCAGCAGCCAAACTTTATTGAACCCATGTTCTATTGCCATAAAATAAACATATTTAGAATTTGGATCCCAAACAAATGAACCGACTGATAAATCAAAATCCCTTGTTAGGTTTTCTGATTTTTCTTTTTCATTATTCATCAGAATCAAATCCTGCTGATCTGATTCATATCCGAATCGAGCCATCGAATGATAAAGCAAATAACGCCCATCGGGTGAATACCGGGGAGTAATATCCGAACCGGGGTTATCAGTCAATTTATAAGGCTGCCCCCCTTCTGATGAGATGAGATACAGATCATTGTTGACACCAGTAGCAGGCATCGAATCAACCGACATCGCCAAACAAATATCAGCGCCATCGGGGGAAATATCATAGTCGCAATAACCGCCGAGAATATCTGTCGGAGTCGAATGTTCATTAATAAATACAGGGTGATGTTTCCCGGTTGCCAGATCAGCGAAAAAGAGGCGAGAAATTTTTCCGTTATCCCAGCTGTTATAGTGGCGGTAGAGGAGTTTATCGTATAGATGGGCTTTCGTAGGAGAATTACTGATCTCTTCTTTTTTGGCAAGGTGACAACTGTCGTTAATACATTCAGGAAATACTCTGGATACAATAATCAATTCCGTCCCATTAGGTGTTATTCCGAATTCAGCAACGCCACTGGCAATGTCGGTAACCGGGACAGCTTCTCCCCCATTGGCCGGAATTTTCCAAACCTGATTACTTCCAGAACGGTTGGATACAAATAAAATATATTTCCCATCCAGAGTCCATCGCGGCTGGTTTTCATTACTTTCACCACAGGTAAATTGCCTCTGATCGGTTCCATCGAAATTCATAATCCAGATATGATACTGGCAGGAATTACTTTTGACATCAGTCGTTTTTAATGTGAAGGCAATCTGCCTGCTGTCGGGTGATATTTGAGGATCAGTACAACTGGGTATACTGTATAAATCATCAAATGTTATATTTTTTGTGTTTGCTGAATAAGACAAAAATAGACAAAAAAGTAAAACCATTATTCTCATCGTGAACTCCTTCCTGATATACTTGACAATTAAAAATTAAAAAGGTAATAAGCCAAGGAAAATTCTGTTTTATTAGTTATTAAATTTCTTATATTTAATTTTAGTTTATTTCTTAAGGAATTTCGATGTCTCAGGATCCAAAGACTGAAATAATAAAATTGCAAGAGGCTATCTCCGAGCTATCGAGTCTGAATGATATTGCCAGCGCTATCGGGGCCTCGATGGCGGTTGAAGAGATCACTGAAATCATTATTGATAAAAGCCTTAAGCATATCAAAGCCAGCCAGGGAGCGGTTTTTTTAATTAATGCCAAAGAGGATATAAATCAGAATTTGCAGACTTTTATACGGCGGACCTCTGACTCCCCGCATGAAATACCCATTCATTTCAACATGAACCTGACCGGCTGGATGATTAAGCACAAAAAAATCCTGATGATTAATTCACTTGATGAGAAAAATCCTTTTTCCAATATCAATCTGAATTCGCTTGGCATTAGAACGCTATTAGCTGCCCCGCTACTCACTAACAGGGGCTTGATTGGTGTGCTGGCTATTTTTAATAAAAGCGGCAGCACCTCCTTTATTGAGAAGGATCGCAGGTTTTTGGGTATATTAGGATCACAATGTGCTCAGGTAATTGAAGGTGCTCGCCTCAGGAACGAAGAAGAAAAACTTATCGCCCTCAAAGAAGAGCTTCAGATTGCCAGATCTATCCAGCAGAGTTTTTTACCTACCGAAGAAAATTTTGAAAAAATGAAATTTATATGCGGAACTAATGTCCCGGCGCGAGAGGTGGGCGGAGATTTTTTTGATGTCGTAACACTGGATGAGAATCGGATATTTGTATCAATCGGTGATGTAGTCGGCAAGGGTGTTCCAGCCGCCCTCCTGATGGCCAACGTTATGGCTATCCAAAGGGCACAGCTAAAAAACGTTGATTCATTCTCTCTGGAGAAACTGGCGAACAGTCTTAATAAGGTTATATGTGATCTGAATAAACCCAACCAATTTATCTCTGCCCTTTTTGGGATTATCGATATGTCTTCCGGTCTTTTTGAATTTGTTAATGCCGGCCATTTACCGCCTGTTGTAATCGACAAGAGCGGCGAAATTACACTTCTTAAAGAGGCTGATATTGTTCTTGGGATTTTAGAAGCCAATGATTATAAATCCCAAAAAATAAATATTCAGGATGGATCAACCCTCTTCTTATATACCGATGGTTTAACCGAAGCAGCCAATGAATCAATGGAAGAATTTGGGATTGATAAGTTAACCGAAACCATTAAAATAAATCAGGGTAAGTCGGCACGCGATATATGTTTGGAGATTTTAACCAAACTGAGTGAATTCAGGGGATCAACCGAGCAAAACGACGATGTAACCATGATTTTAGTCAAAATTGAATAAATATTGTCTTTTAACGAAAAATTATAAAAGAATCCTCTCATTACGGGTCTTTTGGGTATAATATTCAGACATCTTAATTTTCCTTTTCATTGTACCGATATTTATTATATTACGGATGTCATACAGATTACATGCCGGTTGAGGTATCTGAAAAAGATGAGAAATTTTATTATGATATTTAGAAATATGATCCTTTCCTGTCTGGGGATATTATTGATATCCTTACAGATTCAGGCACAAGGAACAATCTTTGGTACGGTAAAAAATTCAGATATGTCAGTACCGGCTGATCAGGATATCATGTTTTTTGGCTTTATTGCTAATACCGACGATGAAATCAGAGCTAATGATTTTGTTGGTGCCGCTTTTGAAACAGGCTACTGGTATGATGATTTTCAAAATTATCTCTCAGCTTCAGCTTTTCAGCAATATGATTATTTTTTCTTTAACATGAATAATTCCGAGTCATTTAATTTGTCCAGTACCATTCCTGATAGTTCTTTTCATCAGGTAGATGTCGTCCTTGCAGATTCCCCATGGCTCGCTCCGATCTATAATTTACACGCCATTCCCTTTAAAGGAACCGGTGTCAAAATATTCTGGTCAGATTCCGGTTCGAATTCTTACCACGTTTATCGTAGGGATTCCCTGTCCAACGGTTCAATGTTTAGAATTGATAACCCCTCTGGTGATCTTGCAGATTTCGGTGAAACTGATACATTTTATATCGATGCAAATGTCGACCTTAGCAAAGCCTATGATTATTTGGTTATTGCCGATGATAATCTCGGCCATTATTCTCCTCCTTCAAAAATAGTTACCGCCAGCGGAAGTTGTATCAATCCAGCTCTTAATGATACTGACCTTGATGGTATAGCTGATCCCTGCGATAATTGCCCCTCTATCGCCAACTCTTATCAGGAAGACAGCAACGAGGATGGCATCGGAGATTCCTGCCAGCAAAGTTGCTGTGTCCTCAGAGGCGATATCGCCATTCCCAAAGATGGAGCCTTATTGGTAAATGATTTAGTATTTGCAGTTAATTACATATTTAGAGGGGGACCGCCGCCTAATTGTCTTATAGAAGGTGATTGTGCCTTACCTCTTGACAACGACATACTTGTTAATGATATTGTATACATGGTCAACGCCGTCTTCAGGGGTGGACCTGCTCCGCCGCCATGTTGATTTTTTAAAATATACTTTTGCCGGATATTGCTTCCTGACTATTATTTTATTTACTTCTGTTGATGCTTAAGAAAAAAAGGATTCCCAAAACCGGAAGACCCACCCCCCGTCCCGGAGTTAAAGTTGTTCGAAAAAAGAAATTCGAACCGGTAATAAATACTGATTCAGGAATCCAGGTACGATCCAAATATGAAAAAAGATGTGCTGATTTTCTTTATTCACATAATATTTCATTCCAATACGAACCATTGATTCTGCTTGAAGGCAAACAGTACCGCCCTGATTTTTACCTGCCTATATTCAATCTGTTTCTTGAGATTTGTGGTTATGGCCATATGCCCTATTACACCGACCGGGTCTCATTCAAAAAAAAAGCATACGAAAAACATAACATGAAAGCGGTATTTATATTTTATGATGGGAAGGGATCGCTGGAGGAACTTCTGCAGAATGAACTAACCAAATATAATATCCCTTTTAATAATCTTGAAAGCAAATAATTAATTAACTATTCATATTCCATATTATAAGGGGAAAATACGACTTTATAAATTTCTTGTAAAAATCGCAAAAAGATAATATATTTGTATCAGTGTTATATACGTAGTATACCAACCCGATAGTAGGTAAAACAAAGAATATGCTAATTAACCATTTTCCAAATAGATTGATATTGAGTAAAGCAAGGGGAGAAAAATGAAATCATTTGCAGCTCTAATTCTTTTGGCAATAATGCTTATTCCGACATTTCCTGTAAAAGCAGTCGACTTGAATCATGCTGTTTTGTACGACATGCCGGATAGTAAAATTGTTAAGCATTTCGGCCGGACGCAGGAATCTCAACTATCAAGCGAGGATACTGCCGCAATAGCTTCATACCGTTTTGATGGGGATACATTGAAATTCCTGGGGATTTTGGTTGAGTGGTCGGATCGTCCGGGAACCTGGCCGCAGGAGACTTTTGATTCGATGTTTTTCACACATGGAGTTTATCCCAATGGCTCTATTGCTGATTATTTTGAAGAGGTCTCTTATGGACAGGTTGCTGTAACAGGCCAGGTAATTGATTGGTTTGATGCAGGTATTTATAACAGCGGTTTCGATTTTGAAACCTTACTCTGGCAGCTTGATCCATATGTTGATTTCTCGCAATTTGACGGCAATAATGACGGCGAAGTTGATGCTATATGCTTTATTCGTTCAGGAACCGGCGAGGAGGATAGCGGCGATCCCAATGATATCTGGTCATATGCTCTTAAATACAGTCCGGGCTATGGTGTCGGTCCTTTTGATGGTGTTCTTGTCTCCGCCTGGAACACCTCACCGGAAATGCGCCCCCTACGCATCCCAGAGGTACCAATATTCTTTTCAGGTTTGGACACATTGAATAGAATCAGGGTTTTCTGCCACGAAACAACCCACAATCTGGGTTTGCCCGATATGTATGATTATGATGCCAAATTGGATACGACCACATATTTCACACCCAACGATGACAACGATCATCCCTTTATGGATTGGTGTCTAATGGGTTATTACGGTTATGGAATATTTTCACTTGGGACAGAAATCACATCCCACATATGCGGTTGGAACAAAATGCAGATAGGCTGGATAGATCCTGTCGTCCTGGAAGGAACACACGAAAATCTGGTTATATATGATATCGAAGCACATAAGGATAGTTCTCTTTATAAAATAAATATTAATACATTAGAAGGTGAATATTTCCTTCTTGAATATCGCAATCCAAATTCAACGGCTATGTTCGACAAAGTAAATTCTGACTTTAGTTGTTATTTCTGGCCATTATTATCATTTGGCGGAGAAGAGATTCAAGGTGGGTTATTAATAACTCATGTTCATGATTCACTTGGAGCTCCATTCTGGCGCATAAATTATGGAACTCCAGAGTATGATCATTATACCCTTGCCGTGGAAGATGCCGGGTATCATCCGACCCGTGACAGGTATTATAATCCGGAAGGGGATCTTTCTGACAGCGCCAAGTGGTGGTATCCCTATGAAACAAGACTTGCCGCTACTTTTACCAGCGAGGTTGAATATCAAAATGAATTTTCTCCTACTACCAATCCTTCAAGCGACGGATACTTTGGCCCTTCTGGTATAACTGTTAGAGTTGATTCGATTGTTGGTGATAAATTATATGCCTATGTTTCCACACCCGATGTACCGGATATGGACGATGACGGCGTTGCTGATTCAATTGATAACTGCATTGAAGTTTATAACCCCGATCAGCTTGATGCCGACCATGATGGTATTGGCGACATTTGTGATGAATGTACAGATTCTGATGGAGATGGTTATGGGAATCCCGGATTGATCACCAATACCTGCCCCGACGATAATTGTCCATATAACTATAATCCCGGACAAGAAGATGCTGATAACAACGGTATAGGTGATGTTTGTCAAGCTTCTCAGATCTGGGATACCCTGTTCACAGGTTGTACTGACCTAATAGTTGGATCGTTCGGGAATGTTGGCAGCAATGGTAATTATAATTCAAATCTGGCGTATTCAAACTACGGCGACTGCGATCCCTCGGCCAGTATTTATCTTTATGATGGGTCGCCAGTTTTCAGCTATATTGATGGTAATGACACTGTATTAGAATATTCCACCTGGTATAATAATAATACATTCCAATATGCCCCCGGTTTCGATAATTCATCGATAGAAACAATTGATATGGGTGATTATGAAATTTTCGAAAGTGTACCGGTTACAACCAGTGACCAGAAGATTGCATTTATAAAAACATTTTGGGCTCCCAAGCAAACTGATAGTTGTACGTTTATAATTCAAAAAATGAAAATCTATTCTCAGGATGGGTTACCACATCCCGGCTTAATGATTGGAGAATTAATAGATTGGGATATACCTTCAGATGATAATCCAATTAATATTGGCTATTTCAATGATGATTATAACTTAGCTTATCTGCAGGGCTGGGAGTATAATGGTACCGGCTGTCAGCCTAACAGTAACCGTTTTGGAGGGCATGCTTTACTCGGAACATCTCTTAATGATACCTGCAATATCAACACTCTTGCTTCACTCTATGGTGCTTTCCATGCTGATAATTCAACTTATGTGTATCCCAATAGTGGATTTTTCCCCGGCGAAGTTTATCAATTGATGGCTCAATCCGGCAACCATGTTTATGGACCTAATGAATCAGATTTCTGTACGATGATTACTTATTTCGGTAATTATACTCTTGGTGCTCAGGATACACTTGAAATTTATACTGTTCTATCAACTGTAGAAAACGGATCACCTATAGATTTATTTACAAATGTCATAAAAGCTAAAAAATGGATGATGGATCACATCTATCCGTGCGGCCCACAATCATGTTGTAATCATGACGGTATCCGGGGTGACGCCACTGATGATGGTTCTGTATTAGTGGATGATTTGGTTTTGCTTGTTAATTATCTATTTAAAGGTGGTGTGACCCCTAATTGTCTGGAAGAAGGAGATGCAAATGCCAGCGGTATCATCTTAGTTGATGATCTGACGTTATTGGTCAATTACCTTTTTAAGGGTGGATCAGCTCCTTACCCCTGTCCGACTAAATAATATTAATGTATGACAGCCGCAAATAAAGCGGCTGTCTCTTCAATTAATGATACTCTAAAAGGAGGTCCAAAATAATAAATACTTTTCTAATTCTCTAATATACTTTCGATATTTTCGACAATGGCTGATATCGAATTCGAAAAAGAAGAGTCGGTATTTTTTAAATTAAAGAATTTACCTAAATCAGCTGTTTTCCTTGTTTCAATATCCAATGGAATATTTCCCAAATAAGAAACGGATAGTTCCTTTGCTTGCTTCTCACCACCCCCTACGTCAAATATGTCAATTTTTTCTTTGCATTTTGGGCAAATAAATCCTGACATATTTTCTATTATTCCAATATTTGGTATTTTCATTTCCTTTGCAAGGTAGACAGCTCTGGCTGAATCAATTAATGAAATCGTCTGAGGGGTAGTAACTATTACAGCCATGTCCGGTTTCATCTCTTGAGTTAAGGTTATTATTTCATCTCCGGTACCCGGAGGAAGATCGGCAACAAGATAATCCAATTTCCCCCAATTTACTCTTCCCAAAAATTGATATAGCAATCTTGATCGCATCGGTCCACGCCAGGCAACAGCTTGATCAGCAGCTATCATATTTGCAGTAGAGATAATCTTAAGACCATTTCGATAAAGTGGCTCGATTTTGTTATTGTTACTATGCACCTCTTCATCTAAACCGAGCATTTTAGGGACATTTGGTCCAGTAATGTCAGCATCAAGCAGCCCTGCTTTATAATTATGTTTATTTAACCCGTAAGAAATGGCAATACTGACCGTTGTCTTCCCCACTCCCCCTTTTCCGCTAAAAACTACAATCCTATGCTTGATGAGCCCCATATTCTTAGCAATCTCTTCTTCCTGCTTTTTTAATCTAACCTTGTGCTCATCGGAAATCATTGTAATATCCTTGCAACCCTTCAAAAAGAGTTTCCGGTATCCTCTCTATTTTCAATTCCACTTTTCAAAATATTTGAAAACAAACATTTTATTATGTTAATCCAACTGTTACAGTATAAACTAATAATATCCCAATCATAAGTATGAGCCCAACCAATGAGACTAAACTCCCATATTTGATCATATCTTTAGTTTCAACCTCATTGGTTGCAAAAGCAATGGCATTGGGGGGAGTACTTATTGGCAAACTCATGGCAAAAGAACAGGCAAAAGCTACCCCGATGGCCCCCACGACGGGTGAAATAAAACTTAATGATGTGACTATCGGGATCAGGAGATTTGCCGCTGAAGTGTTACTCATAAAGTTTGATAACATGATTGAGAAAACGATTAATGCTATAAGCAGCACAAGGGGCGACAAGCCTAAAGCTGTTATAATTTTTATAAAGACAACGGATAAACCTGACGATTTCATGGCTACTCCCAAAGTCATACCTCCTGCAATCAGTATCAAGACATTCCACTCTACTTTTTTCAGATCATCACGGGTAATGATGTGGAAAAGGCTGAAAACCATAATTGGAATCAGAGCCACGACCCCTGACGGAATGTTATGCAGCGGCTCCGTTAACCAGAGGCAAACCGTCACAACAAATGTCGCTGTAACCAGAACCAAATCCCAGGTCAGTTCCAGGTTATCAGGGAAGAGTATTTCAAAATGATCCTCGCGGGGTTTATAGACTTTGATAAGAATTACCCATAATATAAAAAGTAATACTATTGCCAAAGGTACACCGATCATCATCCAGGAAAAAAATGAGATTGGATGACCCAATTCTCCCAGTACACTGGCGGCAACCGCATTAGGAGGGGTGCCGATTATAGTCCCAATACCTCCAATATTGGCGGCAAAGGGTATAGCCAGTACCAATGCTTTTCTGAATGGATCACGGCCTTTAAAATGCATAAAAAGAGGTGTAACGATAGCAATCATCATGGCGGTAGTAGCTGTATTGGACATAAACATAGAGAATAAGGCCGTGATACAAATAACCCCTAATAAGACCATTTTAGGATGAGTGCCAAATGGCTTAAGAAATGCCTTAGCTAATCGAATATCGAAACCATGTTTCGTCGCGGCAATGGCTAGAATAAATCCGCCAAAAAACAATACTAACGTAGGTGAAGCAATTGGATTCAAATATATTTGGTAGTTATGTACTACTCCACCTGTATCAACAGTGAGGGGGCCGCCAGGACTGCCTAGTAAATAAATGGATAACACTATAACCATTATTGCCGTTGCAAATGGAGGAATCGCTTCTGTTACCCATAATCCGGCAGCCCCCACAAAGATCATCAAACATAGACGAGAATCTACAGTCAGACCAGACAGAGGAAGAAAATAACTCCCTATCGCCAAACCAAGAATGGCTAATACCTTTAGAAGTCTTTTCCACCGAAAACGAAGGACAACTCTCCCTTCATTATCTACTACTATACGTTCCGAAATATGATCGTTTTGTGTATCCGGTTCGTTATCATTTTGTGTCATATTTTCCTTACAATTATTATTTGTTGTATTTATTCATAGTTACTCATTATGAATAACTGATTTAATAGTTTATTTCCAGAAGATTATCATATAATTTTTTAGTCATTACAATTTTTGCTTATACTGCAGGCTATGGCAGCATTACCAATTACTCCCTGTAACAACTTATCAATATCCATATATTCTCTTTGATCACCATTGAAATTATTACTCGCAGGACCAAACTCAAATGAGGGGATATTAAATTCATTAACTAAAACCGAGCCGGCGGATCCTGTACCTATCGGACTAAGGTTTAGTCTGCCTGGTTTATATTCAAGTTTTGCCAATTTAAGAGAATCCAAAATAGAGTTATAATACTTGTTAGATGAGTCGGAAATCCAGGCTGATACCTGATTAGATACCTCCAAAGTTAAACCATTATACAATGTTCGATTATTGTTTAAAATGTTGACGCTAAGAGAAACTTTTGGAAATGGAATTAAAAACAGGGATATATTATTGCTGATATCCCGTAAGACCTTATCCACACTTTGATTGGGGAGTAATCGGCGAAGAAGATAAATACTGGCACTGGTTCTATATCGGTGGCATTCCATATTAAGATTTTGAGTCGATAACAGCTTCCCTTCTGCCGAATGAGAACCGGTTGAATAAACATTTTCAAGACTATTAATTAATTCTAAAGCCGCTTCACCGACCTCATTTGTGGTTGGTCCTGACAATTGAATATTAATCAGTACCCATCCATCATGACTATGCCTTAATTCCAAATCTGTCGGCTCACCAATCAGCGCAAACAAAGGATTTAAATCTAATTCTTTAACGGTTTTTTGTAAAAATCCTCTTAACCCCAGACATATCCCATTTTCATTTGCAACAGTGGCTGCTACTATGATATTGCTTTTTAATTTTATCCCGGAATTTTTTAATAATAACCCCGAGAATATTTGTGCCGCAAGACTATATTTTGAATCATGCTTGTGTGATCCAAATATTTTATCCCCTATTAATTGAAATTCAAATAACCTTTTTATTTCATCCTTAGCTAACGGAAACGGATAAGTGTCCATATGTGAAGTAAGAAGAATTGACTCGTTTTTCTCTATGCCATAGATTATCCCTATAACATTACCAAAGGAGTCGATAAACACTTTATCAAATCCATAATGAATCATTGTTTCGTTAACAAGATTCGCACATAACTCCTCTTTTAGATTTGGACTTGGTGTACTAATCAGCTTTAGAACAAAAGATCTGAGATCCGGCTCAAATCTTATATTTTGTTTTTTCAAGCTTTCTAAAATAGTATTCATCTTAGTTCACCACTTCAAATTATTTTCTACATATAGTGAAAGCAAGTTTTGGGCCAAATCAACTGCTATGCTATATTCTCTTGTATGGCATAGGCTTACCTGAAACAGTATTCAGCTTGGATGTTAACCTGAGTTATAATGAAAAGATTCATTTCATTTTGAAATCATGGAAGTTAGACTTGGATATTTCTAAATAAATAGCTCAATAACTCTCATATATTTTGATCACATATATGAGAGTATTAATTACTAAGCGTCTATTAATAATCTGAAATTTCTTTTTCTAAAACATCATTTCAGAATGTCAGTCAATTGCCTTAGATTAATCACTAAGCAGTATTCCAAGATCTTTTTCAGCCCCGATGCCCGTATTATGAAGATTGAGTAACCCATAGTTGTTGCATTTAATTTTGTACCAGTTAATATAATTTTTTTGAGCCAGTTCTTCCTGTATTTCTTCAATCATTACAACGCTTGATTTACACTTAGTATGCGCTGTTTCAATAAGATGAGCTTTATCCTCCAGAGAAAGAAAGGAATGTATTGGTATTAAAGCATGACGATCTACAAGGCTGACAAACTCATCCGGATAGACTTCCCTATCAGACTCAACCTCAATATGACATACACTTTTTTGTGCAAACAAGCCTCGTTCATTATCAGGCTTCGAAGCCGGATCAGTCGTTATTGTTGGGATCTCTATTTTTAAAGTTGATATTGGACAATTATCAGTGCATGAAACACGAACAGTGTATTTACACTGATACGGAACAAGATCCTTTTGCTTGGAGATGGGTGTAATTTTCTCAACAAAATATGGATATTCAAAAATAACTTGCACTTTGTTCGCCTCTAACTCATTCAAATAATCCAGCACATTTGTTTTCAAAGAACTACTTCCAATAGAATCGCGATGTTGATGCAGAATATTAATAAATTTTTCAATCCATCTGGCTGCAAAATCATGATTAATGCGAGCGTGAATACTAATGGTTGCAATGGTTGGCATACCATTTGGATATGAAGGAGAAGATACTTTTAAAGGGTATTTAAAATCATTCAAATCAACATCAACCAAATGTCTTTTTTTATCCGGCATAATTAACCTCGATAATTTTATTGTTTAATTTATTCATTTTCATCATAGAACAATGGCATAACGGACAATTCACCCGGTCGCCAATTATATTATTGTCATGGCTAATTGTGAACGTGCATTTGGGACAAACCCATTCTTTTTCAGAATCATTGGAAGCAATGACATTGTAACTTTTTTGTTCTGTATAAATTACACTATCTGCAAATAATTCAACTGCTTTTTGTTGCGAATTTTTATTTGAGCCAGTGTCAGTCTTACTATTGCTCATATTACACTCATCAATATAGCATTGTTTTATGTTTTCTTCAATTTTTATTTTTCCTTTCCAACAGAACCCAGCTAATAACCTCCCCCACAGACATTTCAGTCAATAACTGCTTATCGAGATTATCCGAAAGTGTTGGTACAAATTCAGAGGAAATAGCATTGGATCTATTGGCGATAAGTAAAGGATCTAACTTACGGTTTTTATCTTTATCATCAATTTTATTAATGACATCAAACTTATGATTAAATGTATCATATTTAATCCAATATTGAATCTCGGACGGACACAATGCTACCTGAGCTGTTATATCAGGTCCTTTTGATGCTATTGTTAAAATCATTCTTAACTCCTTCTAATATTATATATGAAAGCATAATACATGCCCAGTGGGGACAAATGAAAATTTACAGCTATAAAGGTAAGATTTTAATCAGGAATTCCTGACAAAATATACGATAACTTATTTCATGATACTGATATATCGCATCGCAGGAAATTCTTCTAAATTACCTGCAAAACGGACAAGAATTACTTTAGAATAGTTTTGGAAATCTTTAAATTTAAAAAACATTTCAATCTGAGATCATTTTGATGAGATTATTCTGAATGCTCTTTAAGTTTTCTCCATAATGTAGCGGTACTGATGCCCAATATCCTGGCTGTTTTGACTTTGCTTCCGTTAGTAGCTCGAAGAACCTGTTGGATATATTTTTGTTCCATTTCATTCATGCTACCTATAAATACATCCTGCTGACTTACCATTGAAGGTTTTGGGTATAATATTTTTTTGGGAAGATGCTCGGGGTATATAACTCCCTTATCTGCCAGAACAGCAGCCCGTTCAAGCGTATTTTCTAACTCACGTACATTTCCCGGCCAGGCATAAGATAAGAGACTGTCAGCACATCCGGCATCCAGCTTAAGAGCAGGCAGATTTAATCTGTTAGCGATTTTCTTTAAAAGAAAATGAGCTAAGGGTAATATATCTTCATGGCGTGATCGTAAGGGGGGAATCTCAATTTCAAAAACACGTATTCGATAGAGTAAATCCTCCCGAAATTTATTTTCACGTATCGCTTTTTCAAGGTTTTGATTGGTTGCCGCAATAATTCTTACATCGATCGTTCGAGATTTACTCTCCCCCACTCTTAATATCTCTTTTTCCTGAAGCACGCGAAGTATTTTTAATTGTATCACCGGGCTAATATCACCAATCTCATCAAGCAGTATTGTTCCTCCGGAGGCTTCTTCAAATAATCCCGTTCTATCGCTAACGGCGCCAGTGAAGCTTCCCGATTTATGTCCGAACAGTTCACTCTCTAATAATGTTTCAGGTAAAGCACTGCAGTTTACCGCGATAAAAGGACCTTTGGATCGGTGTGATGAGTCATGTATATATCGTGCTAATAACTCTTTTCCTACACCTGTTTCTCCGGTGATAAGCACCGAAGTGTCAAAGTGCGACACTCGACTCGAAAGATCCAGAATGTTCTGCATCTCTTTACTTCGTCCTTCAATAAAAAAGGATGTAGATCCTTTTTGAAGAAGATTTATATGGTTGCGCTGCCGGTTTACCTCTTTCATTTTCTGTTGAAGTTTTTTAGTAAGATGCTCAACCGTTCCTTTTATATCTTCAGCTTCAAAAAAAGGCAGGTGAGGGATAATTTCATCATCCCATGAATCAACATCTTTCCCAACTGCATTGCAAAATTTATCGTTTTTCCCCTGACACATTAACTCCGCAAAATACACATTCTTTTTCAGGCAAAATGAGACAAAGCCACTTGCATATCCGGTCAGCTTCCAACAAACAGAATAATCTCCATGCCCTATTTCCATTAAATGTTCTTCAACTTCACCTGAATCATTCCAGGAGCATTCCATGTAAAACCGCCCTAAAGATTCATCGACTTCCAATTTATTAATTTTATTTTGAACTATTCCCTCTAATGATTGTAAACGGAAACCTGCTTTTACCCATTCGGTGACATTATCCCAATGATATACACGTTTTAGAGCTGCTGCGTCAGCCTGTCCCCAAAAATATCCAAAGCGAGTAAACAATCTGCGAGCTCGATCCAAACCCTGCATTTCAATAATATCTTTACGAAATTGACCAAAAGCATGTATCGGATGAAGAACTAATCTTCGGCCATGTAAATTAATATTTCCTAATTTATACTCTAATAGATCTTCTAATTCTAAGTCATCAGCTCGCATAAAAAGCCTTTCATATTTAAACAGTCATTTCATAATAAAACGCTATTTCAATATGTCAAGATTATTCTTTTTAGCAATTAAGCTGTTACTATACCCCAAGACAATGATTAGCATGCAGTTATAAATAATTAACGCAATAGGCTTCATTTATGCTTAATCATATAAAAATTTAAATAATAGGTGAGATTAGCTCTATGTTTTGGTCATTATATAAACACAAAAAGAATTATATTAAGATATATTTTTTAATTTTTATTATCTTTTTTTGTTATCCAAGCCTTTTCGGACAAACTTCTTCAAATAGTAATAATCACAAAGAGACCGGGAATGGAATTCTGCTCATTGATTCAAAAGAGACAGATTCCAAGATGTGGTTTAATGCCCGAGCGCTATTTGATGCTGCCTTTTATCAAGAAAATCTGAACCGACTTTCAAATGGGACAGAATTAAGGTATGGAAGAATCGGAATAAAATTAAGCCAAAATCATGGTTGGACAGGTACTATCAATTTATCTCTTGAAGGTAATGATGTCAAAGTTGAAGATACCTGGGTAAAATATGTTACCGGTAAAACATCTATTACGGTGGGTAATCAGAAAGAGCCAATAGGCTTTGAATTTCTGACAAGCTCCATTCATACGATATTTATGGAGCGGGCATTACCTTATCTCTTTTCACCTGGAAGAAGTATTGGAATTGCAGTCTCACATAGTAACTCTTGTTATTCATTATCGGCTGGTCTTTTTGGCCAGGATCTCAAAGATCATGATAATAATGATGACGAGGGTTTTGGGGTCACCGGAAGGCTGACCATTGTTCCTATAAACAAGGGTGATGTAGTAAGTACCCATCTCGGCATAGGCGCCACATATCGGACCCCGGACGCCAATTCGGAAAACTTATCAAGAATACAGTTCTCTTCCCAACCCGAATCAAAGGTGCTCGGCACTCGCTTTCTCAACACAGGATATATCAACGATGTTGATAATTTTTATTTAATGGATTATGAATTCGCAACGATGTATGGACCGTTATATGTATATGGTGAATTTGTAAATACCACTGTCAATAGATCAAATGATTTGGATAATATAACTTTTCAAGGCGCTTACTTAGCGTGGAGCTGGTTACTGACGGGCGAACATCGTCAATACCAGAAGAATTCCGGCATATTCGGTCATGTTACCCCGCTCCGTTCAACGGGGGCTTTTGAGCTTGGTATACGATTCAGTTGGGCGGATTTAAATGACATCAATGCAAAAATATATGGAGGGGAATCAAAGAACATTACCTTTGGTTTTAATTGGTATGCTAATACTAATGTAAGATTAGAGGTCAATTATGTATTAACATATAATGATGATTACGCCAACGGTAATGGACTTCTTACAGGCAACGATGACTTTAAATTTATCCAGGCACGATTGCAAATGAGTATTTAAAGAGAAAATGATAAAGAATAACTTTTTGCCAATCGTACAATGGTACCTCATAACCAATCTTATTTTTAATTAAGTCTTACTTTTAGAAGGCTAATTGAAATTGAGACCGCGCTTGATAATCATCGCGATCCTCATCTTCATAAGAGTGT
>JBDRQG010000269.1:0-2069 GCA_043826475.1 bacterium | reverse complement strand
ATTGCCGCTATCACCGACAAATTTGCCCAGAGTAACGAACGTCAGATCGATGTATTTTATGATCCAACCGGTTATACTCTGGATAAAGGCACACTCTACGTCAGTGGATTGTCCTGGGGTTTTGGAATCACTGATAAGTTTCAGATTACATCGAAGTGGTCCGGTTATATTGTTGGAAATTTTAACATTCGACCAAAACTCCAGCTGTTTCGTTTCGGCACTCTGGAAAAGGAACATGTTTTCGCCGTCGGAGGCCATGTTCACACCCGGCTAAGCCCTGATAAGTGGGAATGGGTAGAGCAAAACTATAATTTTGATAAAGGTACCTATGACCCACAAAAATCCAGCTGGATTTCTTCAGGTGACTCCATACCGGTTTATTACGGAGGATATCAGAAAATTGGATCAAATTTTACTATAGATAATACCGAAATGCACTATGATATCCAGTACAATGAATCACTGGGTGCGGTTAGTATCGAGACGCCGGATCTAAAACCCTATTATGAAGTATTCATGGCCTATACCTACTCAAGAGCCAGGTCTAATAACGCCGGCAGGGCATCGCATACCTTCGGCGTTATTGCTGGGAAACACCCCGATCGGAATAAGTTGATGTTAAAAGGCTACTATACAGGCGCAGTGGATATCCGCCGCAACCTTATTCTGAATTATGAAGTTTTTTGGGATCCTTACTATGTAGAATGGTGGAACCGTGATAGTGAACTTTTCGGAACCGCTTATCGGGACCTCTCAACAACCAAGCCGAAAAAGCCCTATATCTCTCCCGTGCATTTCGATATAGGTTTCATTTATGCTGTCACCGACTGGCTACGTTTCGGGATACATTTCCAGCCCTATATCTTCGGCATTTATATGAAATTTTAATCGACGGGTATGCTGAGTGACGATTTGAGATTGATGATTGTTGATTGAACCAACATCTCTATTTTTAAATTTTTCCAACAGGCAATATGTACAACGGGTGCTCTTCATCCGGTATGTTTAGAATTTTGCTTACTTCATCATCTTTGAAAGCTCCGACAACCACTGTGCCGAGATTCAGGGAGACTGCCTGTAAACAGACATTTTGAGCGGCATGCCCAGCTTCCATGTGCACATACCTGACGCCCCTATCGCCGTATTTTCGGGTTGTTCGCTCATAAACCGCGGAGAATACAATAGTAATGGCGCCTTCTCTAACGCTTGCCTGTCCGAGAGCGGCAACCGCTAACTTATCTCTCACATCCCCGTCCCTGACTTTTGTGATTTCATGTTCGCCGGGCTTATATCTATAAACGCCCTTTGCAAGCCCCTCAACATTGCCGATTACGACATATACCTCAAGCGGGAAAAGCGCGCCTGCGGATGGCGCTGTTCTATAAGCTCTCTTCGAGTCAGTAATTCCCTGCGCCGACCAGAGAACTTGGGCGACTTCGGTAAGCGTCAACGGTTCATCTTGATACGCTCTGACCGATCTTCTTTCAAGCAAAGCCTGCTCGATCGAAATACTGCTGTCATATTTCGGCTCAGGTAGTTTTATGCTTTCATTGATTGATCCCATGCTGTCACGTTCATCACCAAATAGTCGCTGTAACATAATAGCCCCTCCTATTCCTGTGCCGATCAGTGCTACGACAATAATAACGATATTGATTTTTTTCATAATGTCAATCCTTGTGATTTATTTTGGCTAACAATCCAGTGTATGGGCAGTGCGATAGCATTGCTTATACACTATGTTGTAGGATGAGTTTGGGAACGCCCACCACGAATTAAAATTTAAATTCATGTGCTTCTTTTAAAAAATTACCTGTCTTGGCCAGCAGTAACCATGGATGGTGGAAGCTGTGCAAGCCCTTTTATGCAACTTCATATAAATATATTTGAAATCCAATAAATGTATTTCGGATAGTTTGGATATCACCTAATTGACGTTTTGCATCTGATATTGCCTTGTATTTCAAGGTCAGTAGTTCAGGTAGTTTAGCGTCGTCTAATTCTTCCACACCCGAATCCACATACTGTTTTAAGACAAAATCTAAAAATATCCTTTGCTTAGATTCAAA
>JBDRQG010000268.1:0-2126 GCA_043826475.1 bacterium | reverse complement strand
CAGGCTGATTATGATCTGGATGGTATCGGTGATTCCTGTGATCCCTGCAATGACTTCCCACCGGTTATAACAGAAGTTGCTGATACTGTATATGTTAAATTCTTAACAAATTACGGTTTTTATCCTGAAATAGCTGATCCTGATAATACAACCCATACAATTACCTACACTCAATACCCCCATTGGTGTCAGATCCGTAATGATTCTCTTATTGGAACTGCACCTGATACGGCATTTTATGAAGCAATTACTGTAATTGTTGAAGATACCTGCAATGCTGATACGATGTCATTCTTTACACAAGTATATCTCTGTGGGGATGCCGATAACGATGGAACGGGTCCATACGTAAGTGATTTGGTTTACCTGGTGAATTATCTGTTTAAAGGGGGGCCGCCTCCGCCAATCCTTACTGCTGGTGATGTAAACAATGATGGTTCAATATTAGTGGATGATCTGGTGTATCTTGTAAATTATATATTTAAAGGGGGTCAACCACCGATTTGTAATTAAAGTAATGTCGTGGTTGGCGTACGTCCTCGTACGCCAATAAATAGTTTTCGTTTGGCATGTTTCCTGTGATTGGCGGACGCTCTCGTCTGCTGGTTAAGGGGCAGATGAGGACATCTGCCGCCCACAAAATATTTGTCGAAAGTCAAGACATTCGACCTGAACTTTCGCGAGTATGACAAGAATCTTATTTCTTTATTTAATGTCAGGAGGACAGGCCTCTGACCTACAAAAATCAATCTTCGATACAACGCTCTGCGGAAAACAGGCTTTGCCTGTGTTATTGATTCATATTCCGGTAGTGCCATCTGACTGTGTCGCCGGGTTTGGTAATATACTGATCGCAGGAAATCTGAGCCATACTGTCATTGACCGAATAAACCCAGAAGAAACCTTCGTGGTTATAAGTTGAATCGATGCCAATGATAAATGCTCCGGTGGCGGTTGTTTTTAATTCCAGTTCATGTTTTTGATCGAGTAAATCATAAACCGAGATTGAATCTTCGCTGACAAATTCGAGCACGATACTATCCACAGGGGTTATTTCTTCCATTGTTTCTACTGCGGCTTCAACCTTTGGCTCGGCTTCCTGTTTTTTACTGCACCCGCCTATGACAAGCAAGGCTATGATAAATAAAATTCCAAGTAATCTAAGTGACTGTGTCATAATATGACCCTCCGTTTAAAAGTTATTAGATAAGAAAAAATATTAGATTGAGCCAAACAAGTTTCAAAATTACTTTTTTTAAATTTAATATTGCCAACTAAAACAATAATTGAATATCTTAGCCTAAGCGAGGTAATCAGTTAAAGGAATAAATTATGGATTATGGCGAAATAATTGGCACTGCCTTTGAGGCGATGTACACCATATTTTATATCAGGCTGGTTGAACCACATGGGACATTGATAACGCCGGTTCAATCTACCCCTCAATAAATAGTTCAGGCAATACCTGAAAACAGGTGAGACCTGAAAACAGGCAAGGCCTGTGAGATTGAAGTTGCATTAACGAAATTACTGTTTCATATTATTGTCCTATGAAAATAATTGTTTTACTGATATTAGTTTTAATAATAGCAGGCTCTGCCTGTGGGCAAAATACATATTATTCAATCTATTCGTATGATAATTTTATTCCGAGTCTGAAAATCAATGACAATCCGCTTGTTCTTCAAAAAAATCTCTATCCCGATTTTTACAATCATAATTCGGTAACCGCCGATATGCGCTGGGTGCATGAAAATGACAGCGTTATCACCGCATTTATTATTGAGAAGGGGGATACGATTCTGCATATCCTCGGTGAACTCTCCGGATTCTACTGGGAAGAGACGGAACTTGAAATAAATCTGATGCGCTATTTTCCTACTTTTGGGAACTCAGTTCCACTCATTATCCCCTTGGGAGGAACCAGACAGGGAGGATACACTAAAGCAGCTCCATCGGGCAACAACATGAAATTGGTCGTTATCTATGAATTAGCCCATCGCATGCTTACCCAGCGGGTTTCTTCGGGCTATCAGAGTGAATGGAACATTGTCCGTCATCCCCTAATGCGCTATAGTCCCTATCGCCGGGATAATCTGGCGATGCTTCTTGCGATTTCAACAGGT
>JBDRQG010000267.1:0-3841 GCA_043826475.1 bacterium | reverse complement strand
ATCCATACATACATCAAGAAGCATCTAATACTGCTTGTTGTGATTTCTATTTGTTTTTTGTTTTCGACGGCTGCGTTTTGTATAGATGACTATGATCCTGACAAAGTTTTTCAGATACCACATCAAAATATCCTTAACAATGAATCCTTTCCAGGAACAACAGGCAATACTGGTGCATTAACCTTTAGTATTCCCATAAAAGTTCCACCTGGAGCTGGGGGGCTACAACCAGAATTAGCGTTGACATATAACAGCAATAGCAAACAAAATAATTGGGTTGGTTTAGGATGGAGTCTTGATTTTGGTTCCATTAAAAGGTCTTCAAAAAAACGTATAAATTTTGATTCAAACGATACCTTTGTTTATAATGATTCAGTAGAATTATTCAAATGTGACCCTTACTATAACTCTAACTATAACTATTTCAGCGCCAGGATCGAAGGGGACTTTAAAAAGTTTAAATATCTTAACTACAGCTCTGGCTCTAAATGGGAAGTTCAAGCACCTGATGGGAAAAAATACTATTATGGATCCAGCGATAATTCAAAAATTAAGGGTGATAAAGACATCTCTATTTTTTATGTGCCCGGCGAGGATCGCTATCACGTCACTGAATGGTTTCTGGATAAAATTGAAGATGCTAATGGGAATAGTATTACTATTCAATATGATAACAGCGATAATGGCGTTTATCTCAAACAGATTAACTATATACCTTCCGGGACCAGCGTAAAATTTATATTGGAAGATCGCGATGATATTCACCCCGTATTCAACAATTATAGAAAAATTGAAGTTACAAAACGTTTAAAAGAAATCCAGGTGTACGGCGGCGCAGTCCCAGCATATAAATATAAATTTGAGTATAATGACAGCGGATATTATGGCAGTTCAATTTTAACAAGTGTGCGCGAATATGGCGCTAATTTTGATAGCACAGTCTTTCCTGCAACTACGTTTCAATATGAATCCGGGCCGTCTTTCAGTTTTGAGTCTGAGCAATCAACCAATGTCGGCTCTGCTAACTCTGCTTTGGACACCCGTTTTGCAGATATTAATGGCGATGGTTTTATCGACCTTATCAAGTTGCCTCTCTATGGGAATGGAAAAATTTTTTTAGGAAATAAAGACGGCAACTTTGGGCCTGCTATAACAAGTAACCTTAGTCCTGCTAATTACGATCATCTTGGATTTTTGCATTTTAACGATGTTAATGGTGATGGGCGAGCGGATTTTATCGCTAAGGTTGGCTATGTTATGAAAGTATATTTAGCCAGCGCGACTCAAGTAGGCATGTTTACATATTCTGGAGAAACCGATCTTTATGGGCTTGTTGACGTTGGTAACAACAAAATGGCTGATGCTAATGGTGATGGCTTGCCTGATTTAATAGAATTTCCATCTACGGGAAACCAAGTTCGTGTTCATCTTTCTGACGGGGCTGGTGGTTTTGTAAGAGATATCTACGGAAGTGATGTCATTGAATCTTATACATCATCATACAATACTGGAAAAATTCATATGGCAGATGTGAATGGCGATGGTCTGGCTGATAAAATATGCTACAGCTCATTCAGAACGGTTGATGTACATCTTGCAAACGGCGATGGAACATATGGGACGCCAGGAGGGAATTGCGGTTATTCTGGTTATCCATTAGCTTGTGGTGAAGGCATTGAAACCATTTTAGATGCGGCATGGGAGTCTGGTCTCATCAACTATGCTGATGTTAATGGCGACGGCTTTTCAGATATTGTCCTGTCGCATTCTGGCTATGACCGTAGTATCTATACCTATTTTTCTGATGGTTTTGGTGGTTTTGTAAAAGCTGATCAAATCGCGACAGCATCTGAATGTGAGAATGTTAAAGGATACGTCTTCCTTGATGATATCAATGGTGATGGACTTGCAGACCTTATTAAAACTGAGAATCAAACATATAATAACGCGGTCCATTATTATCTTGGAAACGGTGCGGGTGATTTTGAGTATCAAGGTTCGTTTAACAAAAGTCACCGTGGCTTTTGTAATATACTAGATGTTAATGGTGATAAGTTGGCTGATTTTGTAGGTTTTGGGTCCGGCTACACGAATGTGTACACTCACCTTGCCAATGCAATGTCTTCATCAGGTTTTCATCCAGACCTGCTTGTTGGTATTGATAATGGTTATGGGGTGACATCGACTATTAATTATAAACTTTCAACTTCATATCCATCAGTACATAAATCAGCAGAATATCCAAACGCACACCTGCCGTTTGTAACCGAACTTGTTGATTCCATAACTATTAATGATGGTATTGGCAATAGTGCTATTACGACGACCTATGATTATTTTGGAGCTCATTATAGTGTTGAAGAAAAAGAGTTTTTCGGGCTGCAGCGTATTGTAAAGACAAACCCGAACAACACCGTTCAAACATCAGATTATGAAGTTGATGATTATTATTTAAAGGGTCGTGTTTCAACAACCTGTTATGCAGACAATGCAAGCTCAGACCAGAACACTACATCTATGATATGGTCAAAATTTCTTGTACAAACTAGCACCCAACCTTGTTCAGCATGGGAACCGAATTGTGTACAAGAAGAAAAAGGCGTTTTGTGGGTAAGGCCCGAACAGGTAAACAGCACAATTATAAGTGGTGGTTCCTCTGTGACATCCAATGTCAGTTATGGATATAATTATTCTTCCGGCTTTGGATATGCAAACAGCATTACCAAATCAGGCTCCGGTGCTTCCAATCATGTCGAGCAAAACGCATACGGAAACTATGGCGAATGGATTTGGAGATTAACAGATAATAGCATTCAACAGGACGGGGTCACGGCAAGACATACTAATTACCAATATGATGGAGCTGGTAATTTAATAATTGAAACCCATGACAACAACATTGGTTCAGATGCCGTAATCCTCAGAGATTATGACGGATACGGAAATGTTATTTCTGAAACAGATCCAAATGGCAGTAACACTACATTAACTTATTTGTACGGAACCTATCTGTCCTCTAAAAATTTTGAAGGTTTAATCACAACCTATTCTAATTTTAACCAGTGGGGACAAGCCAAAACTATAACGGATGAAAACAGCCATATTACAGCATATACCTATGATGACTATGGCCGTGTCACCAATGAGGATTATCCCGGACCAGGCTATAAGGAGGTTGTGTATAGCGACTCTGCCCGCCCGCGTTATACGATCGACAGAGTATATGATGGCAGCGGAACCTTTGCGGATACTTACAAATATATCGACGGCCTTGATCGTGTTTTGCAAACAACCCAAAGGGGAATATCCGGTGCAAACAGCACCATGCGATATTATTATGACGGTGCCGGGCGTAACTGGCAAACCACAGGGCCTTTTTTTACTTCAGATTTTTCTTATGCCAGCTCTTCTCCGGCCGGTGTACCTGTGATTTGCCAAATTCCTGTCGTACTTTTTGCCGAATTACAGGTCATAAGATTTGGGGTGTTTTTTGACGTTTTGCCAAATTAATATGGTCTTTTGGAGAGGGTTATAGTGTCATTTTGTCAAAACCCGCTGTTCGTCTACCATATATAGTTTTTTTTCTTATGATGCTCCGGGTAAAATCCGCATTAAAATGATCCTGTAATTTTATGACTATAACGGGAGAATGAACAAAAAGTCAGGGGGCCGGACATGATCTGTCCGACCTTTTGTGGTGCATTATCCAAAATTATCTTTTTCCAGATTGTCATGTTGGTGAACTAATTTTCAATAAACCTGATCAGTTCCGGAACTGCGCTTGCAGACTTGATTATGCCTTTTAATGCCTTCAGGCGGTTGATGTCTTTAATGCTTTTGA
>JBDRQG010000266.1:0-7883 GCA_043826475.1 bacterium | reverse complement strand
TTGGATCTTTTTTAAACACGATCTATATCCTCCAGTTCAAACAGTTCTTCAACTGTTGTATCTAATTTTTTGGCCAGAAGGATGGCTAGTTTCACCGATGGGCTGTAGTCCCCTTTTTCAATAGCGACAATTGTCTGCCTTGAAACCGAGACCATATCAGCTACCTGTTGCTGGCTCAATTCCCCGCGTTCAAATCTAAATTTTCTCAAGTTGGTTTTCATATCCAGCCATTGCTTTATTTCATATTCTCGACGTAATGTAAAGTATACTTGACATATTGTCAAGTATAATTATCATTATGATAAGGAATATTTACAGATTTGTCTTAGTAATTTGGGTTTATGGGGATGAGAATATCGCGTAACTATATAAACAGAATAATCTTATAATAAATAAGAATGGAAATCCTGACTTTTAATAATTTAAAAAACTTTAACTTTATTTAACCTCAATTACAGGTTTTTTAAGTTTTTCTTTCTCCTCAATCAATTGAATTATAAAGCGTCTGAATGGAGCCCATTGACATTTTTGTGAACACTCGTTTAAATCATTAATATCCAGGCAACGTTCTTCACATTCAGGAAGGCCGGCTAAAACCTTATCAGGAATATCTTCAGTTAAAAAACCGGTAAAATCTTTGGCCGGAATAGCGAAAGTAGTATTGCACTTTTCACAGACATGGTTAAAATAGAACAAATTCATTTCAGGTTTATTTTCGTGAAAAGTAATCCCTTTGGGCTCAATGTAAGGCTGTTTCAACAAATCGTATAAACTGAATTGTTGACCACAACAAGGACATTTTTTTACAATAATATTTGAAAGTTCACTTTTGTCCATATATATACTCCTTAACCATAATGTTAATGTCGACAGTTCTTACTATTTCGTTGATCTATAACATTGAGTATTGGATTAAAAGATACCTCTATTTTAGATTGCCATGGCCTGTGTAAGAATGTATCTTTTCTTAGTTTTTAATTTTTGTAAAAGGCATTTATGGACTTTTTCTCAATATTTATAACACTCTTCCTGATTATGGACCCATTTGGGAATATACCTATATTCTTATCGGTTCTTGAAAAGGTTGATCCCAAACGACGAAGGAAAGTTCTTATCCGCGAACTTTTCTTTGCTCTGTTTATAATTATTATTACTGCGTTGGCTGGGAAACACATAATTTCATTTCTCGGGTTAAGGCAGGAATCGATAAGTATTGCCGGTGGGATAATTCTATTTTTGATATCGATAAAAATGATTTTCCCATACCAAATGTTCAAGATGCAGGACGATGAAGAGATCGAGCCATTTATTGTACCATTAGCGATTCCATTGATAGTGGGGCCGTCACTTCTGGCGGTAATGCTTTTGTTCTCGTCATCTCATGCCGGGGATTTGACAAAACTGGTAATGGCCGGATCATCAGCTTGGCTGGTTACTTTTATAATTTTGCTCTCATCAACTTTTTTAGTGAGATTTCTTACGAAAAAGGGATTGGTTGCTGCAGAACGATTGATGGGAATGATTCTGGTAGCTTTATCAGTACAATTATTCCTTGACGGAATTTCCCGTTATCTTAATCAATAAGATTTATAGATCACTATTTATTCTTATGAATTAGTCTATCTATAGAATATTTTCCGGGACCGGTTATCAAAATTGCCAACAAGGGGATCAGATACATTATACCTAATTCTTTTTTACCCCAGGGATCATCACTGTGAATAATAAATACTGCTACCAGCATGGTAATAATTACAGGGATAACAGCCCCTCTGGTGATCAATCCAACGGCGATAGCGAGGGAGCAAAAGAACTCGGCAAAGACAGCAAGACTGAGCGACATGGTACTTCCAACTCCCAATGGATCAGAAAAAGTAGCAGCCCGTTCACTAAAGGTAGATAACTTCCCCCAGCCATGACCAAAAGCCATCATCAAACCGACTCCCACACGGAGCATCAACAATCCTAATGAAGCCGAAATTCCATTTTTCATTAAAGCATTATCCCCAAGAAGCCACTTTATAACATTTTTCATTAATAAATCCTTAAATTAGAATGAATTACAGATCATAGATTATCAACAGTTGAGAATGATTATGGTTCCAAAGGAATTATGTATGGAAAAATTAGATTTTGCTCCAAGTATAAGTGCTCATTTTTTTTCTGTTGAAGTTGATCTTAGCAAGAGTAATTTTTTTAAATAAATATGAAAGAATATTCTATAGCTCTATAAGATCACTCTAAATGGGAGTGGATTTATGAAATGGATTTGCATATTTCCCTGAGCCCTGCTATATTCTAAGAATGAATGATAATAAAAATTCCGAGGCGGGAAAAATCTCTAAACCTCGCTCAAATAATGAGAGTAAGGCGGATATTGATCCCCGGATTCTGGTTTATCAAAAACAACTTCGCCGTCTTGCTTCGGAATTGTCCCTTGCCGAAGCCCGCGAACGCAGGGAGATTGCCTCTGATTTACACGATCATATAGGGCAGGCATTAGCATTTGTTTCACAAAAAATTGGAATGTTGCAGGGGAATGCGATTTTTTCCGGCATGGAAGATGATTTCACTGAAATACTCTCTATTTTGAATCAAACCATTCATTATACACGCAATCTTACAGTTGAAATAAGTCCACCGGTTCTATATGAACTTGGATTACCGGCAGCTATCGACTGGCTTTCGGAGAGAGCTCTCAAAAGATATGAACTTAAAGTAATATCTTCTCAATCGGGAAGGCCTATTGATATTCCTGATAATGTCAAAGTCTTCATGTTCAAAGCTATCCAGGAATTAATCCATAATGCCGCTAAACATGCCAAAGCAAAGATAGTCAGGATTAGTTCAAAATGGAGGGAAAGTGATTTCGAGGTAATTGTTAGTGATGATGGGCAGGGATTCGATACAACAATATTTGAAGGCGGACTTTCTGATAACTGTTGTTTTGGTTTGTTCAGTATTCGGGAGCGATTGTCTTATATAGGCGGAAATTTATCAATAGAATCGGCTTCTGGCAAAGGAACCAAAGTTACAATTGTTGCTCCGTATGAAACTGTCGAAGAGGATATACAATGATAAAAATACTAATAGCCGATGATCACAAGCTGCTAATTGACGGGCTTCATTCTTTACTGGAAAAATATAAGGATATATCTGTTATCGGAGTCGCCAAGGACGGGCTTGAGGCAGTAGATCTCGCTGCCAAGCATAAGCCTGATATTATTCTTATGGATATTTCTATGCCGAACTTAAATGGGATAGACGCCGCAAAAATAATAATCAGGGACCTGCCGGAGACAAAAATTATCATGCTCTCCATGCATGCTGATCGAAGATATATTCAGGAGTCTATCCGTATTGGCGCCTGCGGTTATATCCTGAAAGAATCTGCAGCCCAAGAAGTAATTAAAGCAATACAAGAAGTTCAAAGGGGTGAGCTCTTTTTCAGTCAAACCGTACGAGATAAGGTACTTCATGAGTATATCGAATGGGTTCGAGAAGGAGATAATTCATCATTCTCACCTCTAAGCATCAGAGAAAGAGAAGTCCTTCAACTTATTACTGAAGGCAATTCAACCAAAGACGTGGCCGGAATACTTAGTATAAGCGTAAAAACAGTTGAAAGTCATCGAAAGCAAATAATGGACAAACTCAATTTACACAGTATTGCCGAGCTAACAAAGTACGCTATCCGCGAGGGTTTGACGCAACTCGATCAATGATGTGATAATTCCATTAACTCCCAGTAATACAACAGATTAGCCTATAAGGGATTTAGCACACCATAATCAGGGAAGACCCTATTTTATTATCATCCACTATTAGCCATATTGATTAAACAAAATAGGAGGATTGATATGTTTGATACCGGCAACACCGGCTTTATGCTCGTAGCGACCAGTCTGGTTATGCTAATGACACCGGGTCTGGCATTTTTCTACGGCGGTCTGGTTGGACGCAAGAACGTCCTTTCAATTATGATCCAAAGTTTTGTTTCAATGGGGGTCACTACAATTCTTTGGTATGCGGTTGGTTTTTCACTTTGCTTTAGTGGCGGCGAAGGGGGTATTATTGGGAATCTTGATATGGCCTTTTTAAATGGTGTTGATATAACAACGCCTTTTGGAGACGGCCAAATCCCTATGCTTGTCTTTTTTGCTTATCAAATGATGTTTGCAATTATTACTCCTGCTCTTATCACCGGCGCCTTCTCCAATAGAGTGCGCTTCCCTGCCTATCTTATATTCCTCGTAGCCTGGCTGTTGCTGGTCTATTTTCCGTTTGTACATATGATTTGGGGCGGCGGACTTCTGGCTGAATGGGGAGTACTGGATTTTGCCGGCGGTATCGCTGTACATAATATTGCAGGTATGGCTGCTTTAGCATCAGTCATGTTTGTTGGTCGAAGGAGAGTGGCTGAAAAAGGTCCACACAGCATTCCCTTGGTTGCGCTTGGTACCGGCTTGCTGTGGTTTGGCTGGTATGGATTTAATGCCGGTAGTGAATTACAGGTTGATTCAATCACTGCCCTGGCTTTTGTCAATACAGATATTGCTGCTTCCTTTGCGGCAATTTCATGGCTCTCTTTGGAATGGATGCTCACCAAAAAACCAAGATTTGTCGGCTTGTTAACTGGTGCCGTTGCCGGGTTGGCGACGATTACTCCTGCCGCGGCCTATGTCTCTACCGGTTCTGCTGCAATCATTGGAATTAGCGCCGGGATAGTTTGCTATGGTGCTGTTAGCCTGAAGAACAAGCTTCATTGGGATGATGCTCTTGATGTCTGGGGTGTTCACGGTGTTGGTGGTGCTTTGGGTATTATTATGCTCGGCTTGCTGGGCAGCACGGTTATCAATCCTTCAGGTGCTAATGGACTCTTCCACGGCGGAGCTGATTTCTTTGTTAAGGAACTCGTGGCTATTCTGGTTTCATCGGTTTATGCTTTTGTATTTACCTATGGTATGCTGTGGATAATCAATAAGATTAGTACAGTTAAAACGACTGAAGTAGAAGAGACAACCCTTGATGAATCGCTTCACGGTGAAAACGCCTATATAGGCTAATGAGAAGTAATGGAGAATACAACAATGCATAACAGAAGTATATACCTGGTAATTCTCATTATTATCCTGATAGTCGGGATATTTGGTGAGGTGATGGCATCAGATAAAGTCACAATTAATTCAGGGGTTGATTTTTATAACAGATATGTATGGCGCGGTTTGGATATTGCCAACACGCCATCCCTGCAGCCAGCCCTGTCCGTTGCTTTTTCCGGATTGGAAATCGGTACATGGGGTGCCTATACAATGTCAAATGAAGCCTCGGAATCGGATGAAATTGATTTCTGGCTTGGCTATACTATTGGTATGGAAAACGGCGTCTCGTTGTCATTTCTGGCCACGGATTACTATTTCCCTAATGCTGGAATAGATTTTTTCAATTTTAATAATCATGATGCCGTTATTGATGACACTATTCCTGATCAGGGTGCTCATACAATTGAAATTGGTGCATCCTTTACCGGACCGGAATCTTTCCCGATTACTATTTCGGGTTATTTAAATGTCTATAATGATGCCGGCAGCAACACCTATTTCCAAGTTGATTATCCGGTAAAGGTCGGTGAGACTGAACTCGGATTATTCATTGGCGCCACCGGGGGCAGTAAGGACAATCCCGGTTATTATGGCAGCGACGAATTTGATTTTATTAATCTTGGCGTTACTGCCAGCCGTGAGATTAAAGTCTCAGAGACTTTTTCAATTCCATTTAATGTCTCGTTTATTGTCAATCCCAATGATGAAATTTCTCATCTTGTGGTAGGTCTGAGCTTTTAGATTGACCGCAAACAAACAATTGATAAAAGGTCCTGGATTAAAATCCGGGACCTTTTTTTTATTGCAATTGATTTTATAATATTCTAATTTAAGTGAAAATGGATTTATTACATCAATAATTTGAATGATACGAGAGTATTAAAAGCAATTGCCAAGAGAGATTAGATATAATGTTAGCTCATTCAAATTGCCAAACGTATTATATGTTAATTATAACCTGTAGTAGAGAGGATCACTCATAAGGTTGAGGAATAATTAAAGTGGCAGCTGAAAAAAAAGAATTCCCATTAAAAACAATACTTAGTTTTCTTGGCCCGGGTTTCCTTGTAACAGTTGGATTCATTGATCCCGGTAACTGGGCAACAAATATAGAGGGTGGGTCAAAGTTCGGCTATCAGCTTCTTTGGGTAATAACGCTCAGCACGGTTATGCTGATTGTTATCCAGAATATGGCCGCCAAACTTGGTATTGCCACCGGGAAATCTCTTGCTGTTAATATAAGGGAGCATTTTTCTCGTCCGGTTTCATCAGTATTGGGTTTGACTATTGTTCTGGCTTGTGTTGCAACCGATGTAGCCGAACTTATTGGAGGAGCGATTGGCTTTAATCTTTTATTTGGTATGCCGCTCTGGTTAGGGGCGTTGCTCACAGTATTGCTCGAAGTCTTTCTCATTATCAGCCAGCGCTACCACCGTCTCGAAGCAATTATCATGGGTTTTCTTGGAATTATCGGTTTATGTTATCTGATAGAAATTGTAATCGTTAAGCCCGATTGGGGAGCAGTGGCTCCCGCCATAATCATTCCGAGTGTTGACCGAAGCAGCATATATGTGGCGATGGCAATCCTTGGAGCAGTCGTTATGCCTCACAATATTTTCCTGCATTCCAACGTAATACACAGTCGAAAATGGGGTACTTCCGAAAAAGAAAAACTGGATTTTTCACGCTATGAAAAGATTGATACCTTTCTTGCTATGTTTATGGGCTGGCTGGTTAACTCGGCTATGATAATCGTTGCGGCGGCTGTCTTCTCCGGCAACAATATTGTTGTTGATAGCATTGAACAGGCTTCTGCAACCCTGAAACCACTGGCTGGACCACTGGCGGGATTTCTATTTGCCATCGCTCTTGTCTTTGCCGGGGTTGGATCATCGGTCACCTCATCGATGGCGGAAGCCAATGTGATCACAGGTTTTTTGGGAAAACCGGAGGACCCACGGACACTGCTTTACAGGATCTCTGTTTTTATTACAGCCATACCTTCTTTTCTGATTATTCTAATGGGGTTTGATACGTTTCGTATTTTAATATTCAGTCAGGTAGTTTTAAGTATTCAGCTTCCTTTTACCCTTATTCCATTGCTGATACTTTGTCGCAATCAAAAGCGGATGGGTAGTTTTAGAAGCAGCAATAAAGAGTTTGTGGCGGCTGTGATTATTTCTGCAATTGTCATTGTCTTAAATGTTTACTTACTCTACTCGACCCTCACAGGAGGAAACTAAGATGCAGATCTATAAGAAAATTTTGGTAGCAATGGATTGCACTCCGGTGGATGATGCTATCATTGAGCATGTCACAGCCCTGGCCCTACAGAACAGCGCGCAAGTATTTCTAATTCACGTTGTACATTCTCACACTCTTGATCAGGACCGGGAATTAAGAAAACTGGCGGAGGAGACTCTGGCAATACGTCAAAAGAACTTACAGGCACAAAAAGTCGAAGCATTTATCATAATCAGAAATGGCGAACCTGATGAGGAGATACTGGAAGAGATCGATGAAAACGAATACGATCTTGTAGCTATGGGTACCCACGGCCATTCCTTTATAGGGGATATGCTTTTTGGAAGTGTTTCCCGAACACTAAAGCACAAGATTAGCCTTCCTTTACTTCTTATTGGCCCCGGCCGTTAATTCTGGATAATAGAAAATATAAAATTCCGTCTACTTGAATACATGCGATGGATGAGATAAGCCATTTTATAAAGAAGCACTTAAGGTTGCAAAATAATCAGGAGCCTTTGCTGCAGTTCGGTTCCT
>JBDRQG010000265.1:0-4913 GCA_043826475.1 bacterium | reverse complement strand
GTGGATGCTTCTATTTTATTATAAATCTATAAATATCTTGATAACAATTGATCCTGGCAGGCGATCTCCCTGAGTTTCAGAATTCTTAACAGAGAATATTCTCGCTTCAAAATTTTCCCCACTACTTCTTTAAAATCTCTTTCTTTGAGTGATTGAAGATCGTAGGGGTGCCAGATATCTTTAGCGCCTATCCCGGCAAACTCTTTTTCGTCTTTAAAATTATCCACCTGCTACCTCCAGAGTTATTCAAATAAAAACTTTTTTTTATTTTCCATTTCAGAACAATCCCTCTATGATTAGTAGATAGTAAATAAATGTTACGGTATGATGAGTTGAATTTTAAAATTTAATTAATATTGCATAAAATAGGCGGCCGATAATGGATAATCGCCGCCATTCAATCACGGAATCCAGTAGGTGTGGCTAAAATAACCGGATCCGGGAACACGAAAATAGTACCGAAAATAAGCACCGAGGGTAATTTATATAAATTTAATACTTAGGCAGGGTAATGAATTATTGTTACAGAAGTATTAGCGGAATTTTATAATTCTGTAATTTTAATCAGCCTTCAAAGCGGTTATCAGCTTTGGTCTTTTCTGATTCTCCCGCTCTATCTTTAAGCCACCCGGTTTTAATATCGGTATGGCTATCAAACTCCGGTACAAAAGGCTTAATATCAAGAAGAGGAGTACCATCAACCATATCGACATTTTTAATATACAGGATGTTATTTTCAATATTAAGCAGCTCGACAGTTGAAAGTCCCAAAGGATTGGGACGTTTTGGCGCTCGGGTGGCAAAGAGGCCGCGCCTCTCTGTATCTAAAAATGGAATTACTTCCAATTTGTATCCCAATGAAAGATGGAAATAATAAATCAGAGTAATATGAGAAAAGCCGTCCAGATCCTTGAGGCCGTCAATATATTCAGGATATAATTCTATTGTTCCTTCGGTCCCGTTAGATCGTGCGGGTTGAATCGGTGCCCCTTTTGGTTCTTTGAAGGGGGTATGGATGACCCCGATAGGTTTTAGTGTTATTTCATTCATATTTTTTTTATGGTGCCAATACCTTCTTATAACTCAGCATAGCATTCACCGTATCGTTCATATTGGTTGGCTGACCTATGATCAGTTTATTTTTACGGTCAAAATATTCCAGACAGGTACCGCATGATAGCATTTCTGATCCCGCATCCTGAAACTTATTAAGGATTTCTATAACAGGTGAGCCTTCGGTGGTGAGAAATATACCGCTATTGATGAAGATAATTTTTGCCGGGATTTCATTTGAATTGTATAGTGAACTCAGAAAGGCTTTAGTAAGTTTCTCTCCCAGATCCGGCTCACCATCCCCAATACCGGAAGATTTCAAAATCAGAAGTAGATCATTATTTACTGGCATTATTTGTACTCCATTTAATATTTTGTTAAGACAATTAAACGGGTTTTTTTTCAAAATACAACTATTGGTTAAAACATAATACAATTAATTCCGTTTTAATGTGAGTGGAATTATATCAAGTTGGACTTGTATAGTTTTAAAGCAATAGGTAGATTATTGGCAATGCTAAGCATAGACTTTATATAACCGGAAAACCTGATGATTAAGCGGATAAAAATGATTCTTATAATTATTGGCTCGTTAATAGCAATTGGTTTTGCTCTTCTTTATTTCAGTACCGAAAGGTTATCTCAATTCGGCGACAACCCTGAAGGGGCACGTTTGGAGCGGATGAAAAAATCGCCTCATTTTAATGGTGAAGAGTTTATCAATGAAAACGGAAAAAATATAACACCCGGATTGGGGATGATAGTGGATATTATTCCTGAATGGCTGTTCGGTAAAGAAATCAGAAAGCCGGAGTCGATTCTTCCCGTTAACTTCCTAAGTGAATCGGATTTTGAAAATGTTTCAACCGATGATTTAAGAGTGATCTGGATGGGGCATTCAACGGTATTGATTGAAATCGATGGCTATCGGATTTTGACCGACCCGGTCTGGAGTGAGCGATGTTCCCCGTCAAGTCTCTATGGTCCCAAACGGTTTCATCCGATTCCGATTGAGATTGAGCAGATACCTAAGATTGATGCAGTCATAATCTCCCATAATCATTACGATCATCTCGATAAAAATGCCGTAACAAAACTATCAGAGAAAGGAATTATGTTTCTGGTTCCCCTCGGGGTTGGTGCGCATCTCGAAGGCTGGGGGATTGACAGTTCGCAGATTGTCGAGTTTGACTGGTGGGATGAGTATACAATCGAAGGGACAAATCTTAAACTGGCCGCAACACCGGCCCAGCATTTTTCCGGCAGGGGAATGTTTACCAAAAGAAACGCTACTCAATGGCTCACCTGGGCTGTTATAGGGAAGACTCAACGAGTCTTTTTTTGCGGGGATACAGGTGAATATCCGGGGCTGGCGAAAATCGGTGAAAAGTATGGCCCGTTTGATATTTGCCTGATGAAAATAGGCGCCTATGGCGACAACTGGCCGGAGCTGCATTTAACCCCGGAGCAATCGGTGGAGGTTTTCCAAATGCTGAAAGGGAATTTATTTATTCCGATTCACTGGGGGACTTTTAACCTCGCATTTCATGACTGGTTTGATCCCCCGGAAAGATTAGTGAAAGCGGCCAATGAAAATAATATCAATCTGGCTATGACAATCCCTGGACAACCGGTTAATTTTAATAGTCCGCCGAAATTGGATTACTGGTGGCGGGAATATTTACCCAAAGGAATTAAAAAGAATTAATATATTAAAACTGGTTTTATCATGGCTTCAAAGAAAATACTATTGCTGGGTGATCCAAAACTTTATACAAAATGTCTGCCCGTTAAGAAAGAGGAGCTAAGCTCCATTCTTGAAGTTATCGACGATCTGCACGAGACGATAACTAATTTTCAGTCAGAATATGGCTGGGGGAGAGCTATCGCTGCACCGCAGATAGGGGTCTTTAAGAGAATTGTCTATATGTTTCATAAACAGACTTCGTCTGTTTTCATTAATCCGGTATTGACTGACAAGAGTGAAGAGATGATGGAAGTCTGGGATAATTGTATGAGTTTCCCGGATTTATTGGTCAAAGTAAATCGTCATAAATCCTGCCGGTTGACTTACCGCGATAAAGACTGGATAGAACATTCGGAAATTATTGAGGGGGATATGTCAGAACTTATACAGCACGAAGTTGACCATCTTGATGGCGTTCTCGCCGTCAGCAGAGCCATTGATGGGAAGTCGTTTGCGTTGAGTAGCGAGAAGGAGAAGCTCTAATTACTTTATTTGACCTCGTAGTTTAACATCAATATATTCCCTCCATGCAAAAAGTCTGGAAAAAATTGGTCAATTGGGTAGAAAGTAACCCCGTTACAACTCTTATAATTTGTTCCGGGGCGTTTCTTGCTCTCGGATGGTGGCAGGATGGTATCAATCTCGATTCCACCACCTATGCCGTCATTGCCCGCAACATCGCCGAGCATGGAGGCTGGTTCAGCCCGACTTACACTCCCTTTTATCATACCCATTTTGCTGAGCATCCCTATCTGGTGATGTGGGTACAAGCGGTAATTTTCAAGATATTCGGAACCAATGACAGCACTGCCCGGATATTCGGGCAATTATGCACGATGGGATCGGTAATCGCAGTTTATTATATCGGAAAAGAAATTCAGGGAAAGGCATTGGGGCTGCTGTCCGGTCTGATTTTGATCCTTACCTACAATTTTATGCAGGGGGGAAACTCAACCTTGCTTGATGTCCCGATGACTTGTTTTATTTTGATTGCATTGTGGGGAATTATCAGGCTGATAAAAACTGAACTGCAAAAAATTAATCTCTCCCTCTATGTTATAACAGGGTTGTCACTCGGGTTTGCCTTTTTAGCCAAAGGGGTTGTATCTGGTCCAGCATGGCTGGCGTTTATAATCATTGCCTTCCTATATCCAAAAAAATCAATAATGAACAAAGAATTCTGGCTTATTCCTCTGTTTTCATTGGGGTTGATAGCCCTCTTTTTACTTGGCGACTTATTATTTAACAACAGGCATTTTTGTGATCATTATTTTATGGTGCAGGTCTGGCGAAGATTTGTCGGGGGCGGGCCGGAGATTCACACCGACTGGTACGAGTTCACCTGGCGTTTTATCAAGTTATATCTCCCGTTTGTAATTCTTTTACCAATAGGTATTTATTTAGCTGTTAAAAAAAGAGCAATTTTACTGCTTCCAATCGGATTAACATTACTTCTCTATTTTATTTTTTATTCCAGCGCCGCCAAACTCTACTATCATTATTTCATGCCCGCCTATGCCCTGTCGTCGGTAATAGCCGCTTATGCACTCTATTCATTTTTCAAAGAAAAATGGATTTTCAAATTAGCCTCAGGTTTTATGATTATCTGGCTTATTCTTGGAACCGGTGTTACAATTGCAGGAGTTAAAATCCATCAAATTCGAAGTCCCCGGATTTATAATCTGACAGAGCGTATGTCGGCTTATTTGGAAAATTCAAAAGAGAAACAGGGTCTATTAATAGATGAGGATGATCTAGAGTGGGATTATATTGCCAAAACAGACTGGTACTGGCGGTCGGATATAAAATCGGTCAGATCAATCGAAGAAGCGGTTGAAAATTTACATGATAGTTCAAATTTCTCATATATAATTATCCCCAATGATCTTAAGCAGGATAATGCAATAGATACCGGTTATAATATTATTCCCTATGTTAGTGAAAAAAATCTTACGATTTATATCCCTGCCAATCAATAAGATACAATAAAAGCCACAAAGTAGCCCAACATTTTTGGGAAGAAATCCGTCTATAAGTTGTATTCCCCTCGAAGCTAAGAATTAACGTTTTTTAATCGGAGGTGGATCATGCGTCCCAAAAAAGCAATCATTGT
>JBDRQG010000264.1:0-2194 GCA_043826475.1 bacterium | reverse complement strand
TCTTCCTCTACTATAAGTGGACAATATTCCCCATGTCCATCATCATAACAAACATCATCAGTGTAAATATTGTATCTTTTCATTTGTTCCTTATTTTCTGTCCTATATTGTTCCATATATGCTTTGCTACTATTTCCCATTTTACATTCCGCGAGGTGCTAACTCTTGGGGAGTCATTCCAAGTCCAAATTGGTTTTGAGAAGGATTTGGGTTCGGACTTCCGGCAGGAGGAGCACTCGTGCCAGCCATACCCTTATTACCCGTCAGCATCAACCACTCCATAATCTTCTGTGGGTCTTCCTCAAAAGCAAAATTTTTAAAAGCCTTATATGAACTTCCCATTAAGTCCAAGACTTGTCCCATTATATAGTTTAAAACCATGGGGGTTTTGGGATTGGTAGCACCCATTTGTACTACTTTACTGGCAATCATATCCCACATTTTAATCTTGAACTGTTTTCCTTCTTCAGTTTCCAATGCTTGCGTTACTGGCTTAAACTTATCCTTTCGTTTTGGGTTATAGACAAATGCCATTTCACCCAAAATACCTTCAAGTGTTTCTGGAAGCATTAAATCATTAACCAGCATCAAAAGCATATTGTAAAGTTCAGTAAATCCGATAAACTCATTGTTAAGGTTTTTTAATCCCATCCTTATGTTGGCTCTCTGAGATATAATAGAACCCACCGTAGCGGTTTCTTTCCTCTCAGGAGAATCGCCCATTGTCTGTGGAGAAGCACCCGTTACCCGGTCAAACTGGTTAGATAACCCCTGGTGCATAACCATTGCACCGGAGGGATTATCCTGTATAACTAATTCCTTTAAATCATTAGTAATATCCTCAAGCATTGTTACGTTTTCAGAATGGATTTTTATTTTTTCAGGTATTCCCGACCACTTCCTCCCTAAAAAATGTGGTTTAGTCGCCAGAGAAGTTCGATAAAACGCTAAATTAAAATTGTCATTAATAGCCCCTTGCAAGCCCTCTAACGATTCGCCATCACCAAATCCGGTGTCATAAGTTTCGTCAACGTAACACAAAAAACGAACCGCCGGGATTCGACTAAACGGGGAAATCTGGTATCTGATTAATTCCCTATTTTTTGTTCCTTCGCCTTCCCAAGAAGCAGTTGTTTGAATAAGATCAATCAGTTCGGCCCCTTTTAACGGTTTACCGTCTTCATTTACTCCGGGAGAAATATTTAACGGTTTTCCATTTTCGTCTCGTTCATCAACTACCACATAACTTTTTCCGTATCTTTCATAAAGCGTAAAAGAAGGACAAATTTCATAAACCGTCTTTCCATCCTCGCTTTGTTTTTCTTTTCTTGCATTTGATCTTAAAATCTCAAGATTGAAATATCCCATCTTTTCTTTATCTTCTTCCAGTGCTTCAATGGTTGTCCCATCTGAACGGAAAATAAGATATTTCTTATCAGCCAACGTGTACGTAAATTCAGGCGAGAAAAAAACATCCCTATTCGGATAAAAATCAAAGTCAGGCCTATCCTCAATTATAACATCCCCATACTGGGGAACTTGGGTTGTGTTGGTAGCTGGTTCCTGAGAATAAGGGTCTGAATACGGCATCCCTTCAGTATCAAGAAAGTTTCCAACCTCGTCCTGAACATATTCTTCCTTGTCTTCGTATCCGGTAATCTGTTGTTCAACCTTTTGTTTATAACTTCCCTTTATTACTCCGTAACCTTTAGAGAAAACCGCCATCATCAGTCTTACTATTTTATAATAAAAATGCAGTTCCGGCGTATTAAGTATCTCATTAAGCAATTTCTTGCTTGCCTTAGATTCGGCAACATCTTTTGGGTCATCAGATTCTAAATAAACATCTACATAATCCCGACTCCCAAAAAACTGTGAGCAAAAACCCCCTATCTGGGTCAATAATCGTGCCAAAAATTCAGGAATATAAACATTAAATTCATCTTCAAACTGCTTTTTCTTCCTGACGCAATGAATCATGTTGTAGTAATCATCACTTTTGGAAAATACGTCATCAAGGTTCTGTTTGGCGGTTTGGAGTTCTTTATCAAAAATGCTCTTGATAGCAGTTTCGATTTCCGGCTTTATCGTGGAATCAGACTTGATTTCAGATTCTTTTTTGGTCTTTTTCGTAAGTTTATTCATTTATGCCCTTCCGGTAAATTGCCGAGGTGGTTCATAAGTGTTTTGCAAC
>JBDRQG010000263.1:0-7260 GCA_043826475.1 bacterium | reverse complement strand
GCCACAATCATAAGATCTCTGAATAATATTTCCATTATTGTACCAAATTCAGAGTTTATTACCAAAACCGTTACCAACTGGTCTCATGGAGAAACTAAAATCAGGGTAGATATCGAGGTTAGCGTATCTTATGATTCGGATCTGGATAATGTTCTGAAAGTTCTTTATTTTATTGCCGAAAACAATACCATTGTTCTTAAAAATCCCAAAGCGGATGTTCTGTTCAGAAGTTTTGGTGATTCATCATGGAATATGATGCTTCGGGTCTGGATTGAAAACCCTGAGGATTTTTATAAAATAATCTCAGAAATTAATTGTGAAATAGTTCGTAAATTCAAAGAAAATAATATTGTAATACCTTATCCGCAGAGAGATTTGCACTTTATCTCAAACTTTCCTGGTACAGATAAAATAAAGGAGGAAAATTCTAAGAGGAACAAAGATTGACCGAGCATATTCTTATTGGATTAGCAAGTATAGTTATTCTGGGGATTCTGGGGCAATGGTTAGCCTGGCGGCTTCATCTACCATCTATTTTACTTCTTCTGATATTTGGATTTATTGCAGGTCCTTTAACCGGGATTTTGAATCCTGATGAAGTTTTCGGAGAATTGTTATTCCCATTAATATCTGTTTCTGTGGCAATTATCCTTTTTGAAGGGGGCCTTTCATTAAGGTTTGATGAAATTAAAAAAAGTCGATCTGTTGTTTTTAACCTTACCACTTTTGGAATAATCATTACCTGGGTCTTAACTTCCTCTCTTGCATATCTTCTAGTTGGGATACATTTGAACCTCTCAATTTTACTGGGGGCAATTCTGGTTGTATCCGGCCCGACTGTTATTATCCCGATTCTGAGGCAGATTCGTCCTACTGGAAGGATTGGTTCAATTATTAAATGGGAAGGGATAGTAAACGACCCACTTGGAGCACTACTGGCCGTTATTGTTTTCGAGGTTATTATTGCCGGGGATGGTGACAGTGGTACCGGGATAGTAATTTGGAGTGTTTTTAAGGCATTATTGGCAGGAGGATTGATAGGTTTACTCGGTGGAGGTATTCTGGTAATATTACTTAAAAAATATCTTATCCCGGATTTTCTTCAAAATGGAGTATCCCTGATGATTGTCGTTGTCTGTTATATTGCATCTGATTCTATACAATCCGAATCAGGTCTATTAGCAGTTACTGTTATGGGAATAGCTCTGGCCAACCAAAAATTTGTCTCAATAAGGCACATCCTTGAATTTAAAGAGAATCTAAGAGTTTTAATAATCTCCAGCCTTTTTATAATTCTGGCGGCGAAATTGACAGTAGAACAATTAATTGTCAGCAATATTTATGTCTGGCTTTTTATTATTTCAATGATAATTGTTGTTCGTCCCGTGATGGTATTTTTGACAACTTTAGGTTCCAAACTTGAATGGCGGGAAAAGCTCTTTCTGTCATGGATGGCTCCCCGTGGAATAGTGGCTGCGGCAGTGGCATCGGTCTTTGCCTTAAGACTTGCTGAAGCAAATTTCCCGGATAGTGATAAACTTGTCGTTCTCACTTTCCAGGTCATTATCGGAACTGTGGCAGTTTATGGTCTGACCGCCCCTTATGTCGCCCGTTTCCTGAAAGTTGCTCGTCCTAATCCGCAGGGTGTTTTAATTGCCGGAGCGCATCACTGGGCTCAACAAATTGCCAAAGCTCTGCAGGATGAAGACTACAAGGTCATTCTGGTTGATTCTAACTGGGATAATGTTACTCAGGCCAGGGTTGGCGGACTTGAGGTTGTTTATGGGAATATCTTATCTGAAGAACTGCTGAATAATTTACCTCTTGATAATATGGGACGATTCTTGGCGCTAACTCCCAACGACGAAGTCAATTCTCTTTCAGTTCTGCATTTCAGTGATATTTTTGGTAAGAAAGAGGTTTATCAACTGGTACCAACATCATCAGGTACTGTCAGTAGAACGGCTGAGGTTCCTAAGCATCTACGTGGGAGATACCTCTTCTCCGAAGAGGCAGATTTTGATTATCTGAATACCCTCTTTAACTCAAATGTAGTTATTAAGAAAACCCCTATTACTGATGAGTTTGATTTTGAGGATTATATATTGCATAATCCCGAAGTTCTCCCGATGTTTATTGCAGCCAAGTCAGAAAGTTTAGTTGTAAGATCGGTTGATAACCCCCTGGCACCCAGCTCGGGGGAAACATTGATAAGTGTAGTTAAGGGTAAATCAAATAAGAAAAGATTAGAGAAGAGTGAAAATTAAATGCCCTGTCTGGAAATTGTAATTCCTGAAATTGATCAGGAGACTAAAACGAAGCTTGCAGATAAGCTTACAAAAGCATTTGCTAAATCGACTAAATTCCCCACGGATATTTTTGGAATTCGTTTTATAGAATACAAGCCTGGTGAAACAGCCAGTGGGGGAAAGATGTGGGATGGTAAAATTGGCCGTCCCTATTTGCATTTTCTTCTCTATTGTCCAAGGATTGACAGAACAGCCAAGCAAAATGTAGTTAAGAGTTTTACCAAAGCCTATACAGAGTCTATCGGGAATTCTGATTGGAAACCGGTGATTCATATCTGCGAGCATCCCTATGATAATGTCGGGGTAGAGGGAGAGTTGCTTTCAGATACTTACGAGGAATGCGCCAAAAGTAAATTTTATTATGAATTGCTAAAAGATTAATATGAAAAACCAACGCACTCACAGCCATACAGATAAACCAATAAATATCAAAAACGAAGATGACTTATTTGAGATAATTAATAATCAAAAAGACAATGTCTTTCTTCTAATTCTTGATAATGTTCAGGACCCGCATAATCTGGGAGCCTGTCTGCGATCTGCCGATGCGGCCGGGGTTCAGGCCGTAATTATTCCCAAAGACAGATCTGTCGGGATGACAGATACCGTACGGCATATAGCAGCCGGGGCCGCAGAAAATATCCCCTTGATAACTGTCACCAATCTGGCCCGAACATTAGACGAATTAAAAAAAATGGGGGTATGGCTGGTGGGGACAGCCGATGATGCCGAGCAGTATTTATACCACATCGATCTCAACTGTCCAGTAGCAATTGTCATGGGTGCCGAAGGCAAGGGGCTTAGAAGGCTCACCCGCGAGTCCTGTGACTTCCTGGCGAAACTTCCAATGAGTGGCACGGTCGAATGCCTTAATGTCTCGGTGGCAGCCGGGATTTGTCTCTTTGAAGTTGTCCGTCAAAGGAATTTCAAACCAGTATAGTAGAGCAAAACTATCAAATATTCGTTCTTATGGCGCTACTTAAGATATTGCAGGAATTAGTCTTAGAGGTGGAGTGGCTTTTATCTGTCTCTGGCTTATCTAAGTTATTTATTCAACCGATGGAACCGATCACTCCGGATTTTGTTAAACCAGCAAATAGAAACAAATATTAAAAATGACTGGAGATTTGAAAATGAAAAAAATGATGATTTCTATTCTGGCCATGATGCTTTTTGTGCCTGCCATTCATGCCGAGAATTGGACTGTCGATGGCGCTCATTCCTCAGTAAATTTTACTGTTCGACATATGGTAATCAGTAAAGTTCATGGTGTTTTCAAAGATTTTAGCGGTTATATTTCATTTAATGAAAAAAATATAGAAAATTCATCAGTTACTTTTACTGTTGATATGGCCTCGGTTGATACTGATAATGAAAAAAGAAATGAACACCTGAAAAGTGCAGACTTTTTTGATGTTGAAAAATACCCTACCATGACCTTCAAATCCACGAAAGTTATCAAAGGTGAAGGGAACAAGTTTAAATTAGTCGGTGATCTAACTATCAAAGATGTCACTTCAGAAGTAACCTTTGATTGTGAATTTGGAGGTATTGTCAAGCTCCAGGAAGGTGATGCAAAGGCTGGATTTTCTGCGGCAACTACTATTAATCGTCAGGATTTTCATGTGGCGTGGAGCAAAACACTTGATGGAGGCGGTTTAGTTGTTAGTGATGATGTTGATATCAGTATTGAAATAGAAGCCAATTTGGTAAAATAAAAATAGTGGTAAAACACCTTAATTAAATTAATATGCGGATGGCATATCTATTATGTCATCCGTCTTAATAATCCCACCACTTTTCCTGCAATCCTGAAATCTCCTGATTTTTTGTTTACAATTATAGGCTCAAAATCTTTATTCTCCGGCTGTAGACGGATGCTTTTCTCACTCGGGAAGTATCTTTTTACCGTAGCTTCGCCGTCAATAATAGCTACTACAATATCCCCTTTTTGTGCTACCCTTTGTTTTTTCACAAGTACGATATCGCCATTTAATATTCCTGCATCCTTCATTGAATCACCAATAATATTCAAAGAAAATGATTCCCCTCTTGGAAGAAAAGAGAGATCAATAGCAATTTCACCCTCTATATTTTCAATGGCATCTATTGGTAATCCAGCTGGCACCGATCCCACCAAAGGAAGACGCCCGACTCCTTCAGTGAGGGATTGGGTCAATTCCAGACCACGTGAAATAAACCGTTCTTTTTTAAGGTAACCTTTTTTTATTAGAGCTGTGAGATGAGTCCTGACACCATTAGTAGATTGAATTCCAAATTTCTCGCCTATTTCACGTATTGTAGGTGAGTTTCCTCGATCAGTTATCTGCTGCTGTATAAACTCAAGCACCGCTTTTTGCTTTTCGGTTAAGCTTACTTTCAAACCATATCTCCCAATATAGGTTTAGTTAATATTCATATACTGCCCGAATGTTCACTTGTCAATAACAAATTGGTTATTAAATATAAAAAAGCCGATCAGAATGACCGGCCTTTAATGAATTATATTTAAAATAAGCGTTTAATAAAAAGTGACAAGGTCACTCTTCTTCAGCTAATTGTTTAGCCTCTTCAATTATTTTCTGTGTAGTTTCAAAGGGGACTTCCTCATAATGAGAAAATTCCAATGAATAAACACCCTGTCCCTGAGACATTGATCGAAGCTGGACCGAATACTGATAAAGTTCAGCTTGAGGCACAGTAGCTCTGATTTTTTGGTAATTATCATCCGGATCCATACCTGAGATTTTACCACGTCGAGAAGAAATATCGCCCATCACATCCCCGGCGAATTCACTTGGAACTAAAATTTCTACGTTACAGATTGGTTCAAGAAGGATCGGTTTGGCTTCCAAAAAGGCTTGTTTAAATGCCATTAATCCAGCAATTTTAAAGGCCATATCAGAGGAGTCAACTTCGTGGTAGCTGCCATAGAACAACGTCACTTTTACATCGACAACCTGAGCCTTCGCCAGTCCACCATGTACCATTTGTTCTATAACACCTTTTTCGACAGCCGGGATAAACTTGGAAGGGATCACCCCGCCTTTGATGGCATCGATAAATTCAAATCCACCCCCGCGTACATTCGGTTCCAGACGAATATGGACATCGCCAAATTGACCCCGCCCGCCTGATTGTTTTTTATGGCGATATTGAGTTTCAGCTTTACCTTTAATTGTCTCCCGGTATGGTATTCTTGGTTTTACGAGATCCACCTCTACGCCATAGCGAGCTTTTAATTTTTCATTGATAATTTCGATATGTGTTGATCCCTGGCCGTATAATACCAACTGCTTCAAAGCCGGATCTGCTACTAATTTGAAGGTAGGATCTTCTTCATTTAATTTGTGAAGTCCGCTGGCAACTTTATCCTCATCACCTTTTGATTTAGCTTGTACTGCAACATCCATGACAGGATTTGGGTATACAACCGGTGGGATAATGAAATCAGAATTTCCTTTTATTAGTGAGTTGGAGGTATGGGAGTTTTTTAATTTTACCAGGACACCAATATCACCGGCAGAGATACTGGGAAGGTCTGTTCTGTTTTTACCCTGCAGGGTATATATCTGAGTTGCCCTTTCAGAACTGCCTGTCTGATAGTTTTTAAGATCCATACCGGCATCAATTTTACCTGAAAAAACCTTAAAATATGCCAGTTCGCCTAAATGACCTTCGGTAGCTGTTTTAAATATAAAGGCCAGAGTGTTGCCGGTAGGGTCGCACAAAAGTGGTTTGGTTTCACCATTTACTGCATTTTTGACGGTAACCGGAGGCATTTGATTTGGAGCCGGTAGATATTCATTGGCAAAATCCAGAAGAAGCTTAACGCCGATATTCTTGGAGGCTGAGCCAACCAAAACCGGAACAGTCTCACCTTTGATGATGCCTGCTAACAACCCTTTTTTAATATCATCAATACTGAGAGTATCTTCTTCAAAAAACTTTTCCATTAGGGCGTCGTCAGCTTCGGCGGCAACCTCAATGATATTTTTGTGAGCTGCTTTCACAGCATCATTTATATCTGAAGGTATATCGATATCTTTTCTATTGCCTTCAGCATCAAATTCAAATGCTTTTAAACTTATTAAATCAACCATCCCATTAAAATTTGCCGCTTCGCCGATAGGATACTGCATTGCTACAACTTTTGTGGAATCTTTTTCAAAGGCTGTTTTAATGGAGGTTATGACGTCCTTCCATTTGACATTTTCCATATCCATTTTATTTACAAAGAAAAAGCGGGATATTTGAAAATCCTTCAATGCTTTCCAATGAAGGAGAGTACCAACCTCAACCCCGGCTGGGGCATTTATCACAAATCCAACCGAATCGGATACCTTGGCAACACTTAAAAGTTCTCCAATAAAATCGGTATGTCCGGGACAGTCAAAAAAGTTGATTTTTTTATCTTTCCAGGTACAGGCAAGCAGTTTCGAGGAAATTGATGTTTTCCGGGCAATTTCACCTTCGTTATAATCTAAAAAAGAAGATCCGGTATCAACCTGACCTATTCGATTATTAATTTTAGTATTAAATGCAACTGCGTCAGCAAGACTGGTTTTTCCGCACCCACGCTGTCCAGCCAGACAGAGATTGCGAATATTATCAGTTGAAAAATCCTTCACCGAGCTTCCTCCAAAATGATAGGCATTTAAAAATATCAACTATTTCATAATAGCTGAAAATTAATTCAGATTTTAAATCTATTAAAATCAGGAGAGATTGTCAAACAGTTTGAACAGCCCTTTTATCGATATTTTCAAGGATTATTAGCATTTCTTTTTTTAAAATAAAAGAAGCCCCCGATTATATTCGGGGGCTTCGAGTCAGATATATAGTAATGGGTCAGAATTATTTGACCAGTACCATCTTTTTGACATCAGTGAAATCTCCGGCCGTCAAGCGGTAGAAGAAGACACCACTTCCAAGGTTGGAAGCATCCCAT
>JBDRQG010000262.1:0-7538 GCA_043826475.1 bacterium | reverse complement strand
CATTGTGAAGAGAATTACTTTTTTCATGTTGTGCTCCTTTTCTTTATTTTCCAAATTCAAATGTTTTCTGTTTCCCATTACCCATTCCTCGTCCCTGTCCGGGTCCGAATCTTTCTTGATTTCTGAATTGACGAACTTGTTCCAACAATTCCCTTTCAAACCGCTCCTGGAATACTACTAACTTTCCAAATTGTTCTGCCGATAAAATCTTTTTCGAATTATTAAGGAATGATTTTTCAAGACCGATTCTCGCATCGATATTTTTTTCAACTTCAGCGGTCAGACGAATGATATTTGCATCGGATATACTTTCATTTTTCAAACCTTCAGACAATTCGGCCATTATTAAATTATGTTCATTTTCATTTTCTTTGACTTCATTTCGGTGTTTGCGATACAGCTGCATGAATTCAATATCCTGATTCTCATCTAAATTGAGCAGTTCTAACAATTTCAGAATTCGAAGCTGCTCCAGAAATTTCTGTCTTGACTGATCGAATTTCTGATCATCGGGTGGAAAAGGCAGATCCGGCGGCGGTCCGCCATCCATCTGAGCAAAGAATTGTTCTCGTGCCGTATCAAACTTGTTCAGGTCGCCATTGTTATCCTGAGAATATGCCATGGGAGCGAACAAAATAATGACTATCAGTAGTGATATTACTTTCATAACAAAATATCTCCTGCATTAAAATTTTCCTTTAAATATTCCATCTCTTCGTTCGTCAGGTCATCGAGAAGCTGCTCGCTGGGATCATTGACAACAGAAGCAGAGTAATCATTTAATAATTCATCTACAAACTGAACCTCCATCTCATCTTCTTCATCTTCAAGAAAATACCCGTTTTGAACATTGAGGTCAGTGCTGATATTATAGACAATATTGGTTTCAGTATTGCCGAGATATCCACTTGATAAAGATATTCCTAAAAGGATTATTATTGATGCGGCAATGGGGAGCAGATAGTTTACAAGTTTTACCAGTGTTTCTTTTTGTTCAATTTCAAGCTCATCAATTCGGGCATTAACCTCCCATACAAAACCATCGGAGGAAGCTTCATCGGGATAAAATTTTTCATCGGTCCCAAGGTGATCGCCTAAGTTTTGCAGCTCCATCCAGAAATTTCTACATTCTTCACACTCGTTTAGATGGTCACTCAGAGTCTCAGGGAGAATATCAAAACCGAGATAATCAAACAGCTCTTCTTTGAATCTATCGCAATTCATCTTTTCCACCCTTTATCTACAGCATAGAGGCGCAGTTTTTTTATCGATTCCCGATAGCTTGTTTTAACCGTCCCGACCGCCCGTTTGGTTACAATCGCAATTTCATCAAAACTCAACTGCTTATAAAACCGGAGATCAAAAACAATCCGCTGCTGGGGTGGAAGCTGGTTCGTGAATCCGAGGACATCTTCTCGGAGCTGTTTGTTTTTTAATTCGGTCTCAGGATTGGAATCCGAAACAGAGGAATATTCCATAATGGAACTATCAGTATCACCGGAGATTTCATAAGTAGTAGATGCTTTTTTAAAATAGTTAAGGGTTTTATTAGTGGCAATTCTAAGCAGCCAGTTTTTGAATTTGGCTTCACCCCGGTAAGTTTTGATCTTCTCCCAACCGGCTATAAAAGTCTCCTGGGCCAGATCTTTGGCGGTTTCCTTATCGCTGGTCATCCTGTATGTCAAAGCCATTATATCATTCATAAGCATTCTCACCAATTCCGAGTATGCATCCCGGCTGCCCCTTTGGGCTTGTGAAACCAATTTATTAAGAGTTTCATCGTTTGCATTTACCATCATTATCAATTTCCAATAATAAGACATAAGAATCCAGAAAAAGATTAATGATTAGATTAAAAATAATAATGTAATTGAAAAAAATCAGTCTTTACGGCTGCGTTCCAACACCTTAGAGTAGCTGGAAAAATTCTCCAGAACCTTTCCGGTTCCCCGGACAACACAGGTCAGCGGGTCTTCGGCGACTATAACCGGCAGATTTGTCTCCTGGCGAAGACATTTATCCAGCCCTCTTAAAAGAGCCCCGCCTCCGGTCAAAATAATACCCCGTTCAAGAATATCCGAAAGCAATTCTGGTGGTGTACGTTCCACGGCTTGACGGACAGCTTCGATTATGATATCGATTGTCTCTGAAAGGGCTTCTCGGACCTGCACCGATGAAAGCTTAAGATTTTTAGGAACTCCGGCGACAAGATCGCGCCCTTTGATTTCCATAGAAAGTTCTTTTTCCATCTGGAAAGCAGAACCGATTTCGATTTTAATATGTTCGGCGGTAAGTTCACCAATAAGCAGATTATAGTTTTTCTTCAAAAATTGAATGATTGCTTCATTAAGTTCATCCCCGGCAACTCTGATCGAGGTATCATTGACAATACCATTAAGGGCAATAACAGCGATTTCGGAAGTTCCCCCGCCAATATCGATAATCATACTTCCTGATGGTTGATCAACCGGAAGACCAACTCCAATTGCGGCGGCCATAGGTTCCTGTAAAAGATAAACTTCGCGGGCTCCTGCATTTTCGGCAGAGTCGCGGACAGCACGCTTTTCAACTTCAGTAATACCGGAGGGAACGCAAATAACAACACGGGGTTTCATCAGATATTTATGCTTAACAACCCGGCGGATAAAATCAGCAATAAGCTTTTCGGAATTTTCAAAGTCAGTAATGACTCCATCCTTAAGGGGACGGATAGCGGCAATATTTCCAGGGGTACGACCAATCATCTCTTTGGCAGCTGAACCGATAGCTAATACTTTTCCGGTCGATTTTTCAATAGCCACAACCGATGGTTCATTAAGCACTATCCCCTGATTGCGGACATAGACCAGCGTATTAGCTGTTCCGAGGTCAATGCCTATGTCATTTGAAAGTATATCAAATAAACCCAAAATTAATCCTTCAAGAACTCAAATTCAATATACGCAACAATGTAGCTACGCAACAAGGCTGCCTACGTTTCAATATCGGCATAAGTTTAAATGTTTAAATGACATCAAGCAACAAAAAAGGCGGCATAGCTGCTTCTATTTATATTAATTTCTGTAATTCTTTAAAACCAGATTGTACAAAGAAATCTTGTTTATATATAAGCTGCTGAATAAAAAAGAATAAAAGGGGCACAGCAGCTGTGCCCCTTTAAAATATAAAAACCGCGAACTGATCTTATCTACTTAATGCATCAACAACCGCTATAGCAGTCATATCAACAATCTCGCTCACAGTCAGAGTTCTATGGAGAACATGAACCGGTTTGGAAAGACCATTCAAAATCGGTCCAATAGCTTCCATACCACCCATTCTCTGGGCCAGCTTGTAGGCGATATTACCGGAATTGAGATCCGGGAATATCAATACATTGGCGGCTTGTTTCAGGCGCGAGAAGGGATAATGCTTAGCCATGAATTCCGGCATAAGAGCTGCATCAGCCTGCATTTCACCTTCTACAATAAGATCCGGGTATTTTTCCCTAAGGATTTTGGTAGCCTCAGCAACCTTTATTGACTCAGGATACCTGGCTGAACCGAAATTAGAGAAGGAAAGCATAGCAATATAAGGATCAATATTCAGAGCTTTACATACTCTGACAGCAGCTTCCGCAATTTCAACAAGTTCTTCTTTGGTTGGATTAATATTTACTGTCGTATCGGCAAACAAATAGTACTTGTCATTTTGTAACATGAGGAAGAGTCCAGATACCCGGCTTACCCCTTTTTTAAGATCGATAACTTCGAGAGCTGGACGAATAGTATCAGGATAATCGGTAGTGACACCGGAAAGAACTGCATCACAATCACCATTTTCAAGCATCATCAAGCTGAAATAAGTCCCGTTGGTTTTCATCAACTGCTTAGCACCAGCCAGTGTAACACCTTTTCTTTTTCTTCTTTCAAAAAACTTGCTAGAGTACAAATCATTTTTCGGAGAAATGGAAGGATCTATGATATCTATCCCGTTAAGTTTAATTTCATGTTCTTTTGCGAGAGCTTTGATATCTTCGGGATTACCAAGTACAATAGGTTTGGCAATACCCTCTTCGGCAACCTGATGAGCAGCCCGTAGAATTCGAGTTGAATAACCTTCAGGATAGACAACTTTTTTAGGTTCGCGTCGGGCCTTTTCATTAACGCCGCGCATTACTGTCCGGCCATGCCCCAAACGGGCTTTAAGCTCTTCTTTGTATTCTTCGATATCCACCGGGTTCTGTGCCACTCCGGAATCCATCGCCGCTTGAGCAACTGCTGATGATTCCCAGATAAGAATGCGAGGATCAAAAGGCTTAGGAATTAAATATTCCCTGCCGAATTTAAATGATTCCACTCCGTAAGCTTCGGCAACCGCTTCAGGGACATCCTCCTTGGCAAGATTTGCCAGAGCTTTTACCGCCGCAATTTTCATTTCTTCATTAATGGCCGTAGCAGCAACATCTAAAGCACCGCGGAAAATAAATGGGAAACCGAGAACGTTATTAACCTGGTTAGGATAATCACTCCGACCGGTAGCCATAATAACATCTTTTCTGGCAGCAACAGCATCAGGATAGGTGATTTCCGGATCAGGATTAGCCATTGCAAAAATAATCGGGTCCTTGGCCATTGATTTGACCATATCCTGCGTTACCAGGTCTGCTACGGAGACACCCACAAAAACATCGGCATCAACCATAGCATCAGCTAATGTCCGGCAATCGGTTTTTCTGACAAATTCCTGTTTGTACTTGTTGAATTTTTCTCCGCGTCCTTCATACATGACGCCCTTGGAATCAACCATTAACAGGTTCTCTGGTTTAACACCGAGGGAGACATAGAGTTTGGCGCAAGCAATCCCGGCTGCACCAGCACCGGAATAGACCACGCGAATCTTTCCTATATCTTTGTTAACACATTCCAGAGCATTGATCAGGGCTGCTGCAGAGATAATCGCCGTGCCATGCTGGTCGTCATGGAAAACCGGAATTTTCATTGTCTTTTTCAGCGTCTCTTCGATATAAAAACATTCCGGTCCCTTAATATCCTCAAGATTGATACCGCCAAAAGTCGGTTCAAGAAGCTGGCAGCACTTTATTATCTCATCTGGATCCAAAGTGTCTAACTCAATATCAAAGACATCAACATCGGCAAATCTTTTGAAAAGAACCCCTTTTCCTTCCATAACCGGTTTGCCGGCAGCGGGACCGATATTTCCTAATCCTAATACAGCGGTTCCGTTTGTTACTACAGCAACCAAGTTTCCCTTGGCGGTGTATTTATAAACATCGGAAGGGTTTCTGTAAATTTCCATACATGGTTCAGCAACACCCGGAGTGTAAGCCAGTGAAAGGTCACGTTGTTTTCGACATGGTTTGGTTGAAACAACTTCAATTTTGCCTCGACGACCTTTGCTATGATAATCAAGGGCTTCCTGTTTTGTAACCATTTAGGTACATCTCCTGATTTATATCAGATAATACTGACATTTTTAGTACAAGTGATCGAATATATCGGGATAAAATAACAGGTCAAGGTGTTTTTTGAGATTATTTTACCCATATTAAAGGTCTAATATAAGCTGAACCTTCCAATGAGTAAACCCTTATTTTGAGCTGATTTTCAGTGATTCTACAACTGGGTTTGTCTGATTGACTTGACAGTATTCCCCATTCTGTCAGATCTTGATTCGCTTTGCGAATTGTGATCTGACAGATTTCTCATAATCAACTGTGTCATGTCACACCCTGCTGTGCAGTGCAAGACCTGACACAACTTGCAAGAAATAGCAAGACAACGAATTTTAGAAAAAACTGGATTTAATTTAGAAGAATAAATCGAACCCTACTTCACCAGCCCGCCGGGGCCCATGAGGTCGGTGAAGGCGCGGACGACTTTATCATCGTAGGCACCCTTTAAAGAATAGATGACTTTCAGAGCCGCAAAAGTATCCATCGCCCCCTGATAAACCCGCCGGGTTGTCATGGCATCAAAGGTGTCACACAAAGCGACAATCTGCGAATAGATATGCATCTCGCTCAGTTTTAAGCCATTGGGATAACCGCGACGATCCCCCCGTTCATGATGCTGCAAAACGGGATAATAACATGCCTGGCCAATAATATCGGTTTCCACCAGCAGATCGACTCCCCACTGGGGATGTTTTTTCATTATTTCAAATTCAGCATTGGTGAGGGGAGCTTTTTTTCTGATGATTTTATCTGAGATTTTGGATTTGCCTACATCGTGAAGCAAAGCTCCGATCCCCAATTCATGCAGGAACTCTTCATCGTTAAATCCCATCTGCTGGGCCAGGGCAATTGAAAAGGTGCAGACATTTACCGAATGGGTATAGGTGTAATAATCAAAAGATGAAATTTTCATCAAATTCAAAAAGGCATCCCGCCCCTGCAAAATATAATTGACCTTGTTGGAAACAAGATTTTTAGAGCGCTGAATATTCTCGCCATAGGTTGGATTAGCCAGCACATCTTTAACAAGCTCAGTCGAGGTTTCATATAAAATATTGGCTTTCTTTTCTTCCTGAACCGAGGGATCGATAAGAATTTTCGGCAGATTATTTTCTATATACCGCTGATATAATTTTTTGCTTTCGGACGTAATAAAAAGCTGATTGACTTTATTTTCCAACAGGCTCTGGCGGGTATAGTCATTAAAGGGAAGATCGGCGGAACGATATAAAACAAAGTTTTTATCGACTTCCATATACAAATCAAAATCCAGCACCGAATCCAGACGCAGTGATTCCAGAAGGATTGGAATATGCTTGATTTCAACTTCGGTTTTAAGTTCTGTATTACTCAAATCTGCCTAACCCGGTAAAATTAACTAAATTATTACCCAATTTTTCCAATAAAAGAATCAAGGTATATCAATAGTTATCGGCATATTTTGTTAGGATTTTAAAAAATAAGCCCTCCTGTCAAATATGACAGAAGGGCTCAGCAGGAGGGTATGTAAAAAAGGTCAAATGTTCTTATTTAGGCGCCATAATTTTTAATTGTCACTAAAACCGAATTTAACGATGAAGTGATATCGTTTAAAATCTTGGAATATCTCTTTAACAATTCTGAGTACTGCCAGCGCATCTGGAAAGCCTGCTCCGGGAAATCAAACATCTCAAGCAAGGTGGCCTTGTAGGTTTCATCTATATATCTGATTACATAGTAGGGGTATTCCGGGATATTGGCGTCTTCGACTTCCCCTTTACTGATCCGGTTGCGGTAAACCTCGATTTTTTCCAGTAAAACCGTACCAAAACACCAGGGGGTCATGATAATGCCGAGATTAGCTCCATCGGTATAAAAACGGATAATGGTTTTAAGCAATAAATCGACAATTACGCCTCTGGCCCGGTAATATGAGAGGGTTTCAACATTTTCAGACGGGGTAGTAAAGAGTTTTTCATTAAGACGGGAACGTTCAGCACTGGCTTTAGTGTAGGTCATTTCAAGAAACTGGTAGTAATCATCAAAATAGACTTTGGACTTCTCTGATAGTGACATTATAAAGTACCCTTTGCTATCTTTGAGT
>JBDRQG010000261.1:0-21073 GCA_043826475.1 bacterium | reverse complement strand
AAAACTCATTCCACTGATACGACCGGTAATCCGATCCGAACTCAAATTTGTAGACTCCGTCTCAAAATCGAGTAATTGGCTCAGAGAGACCCGGTTGGAATCCAAACTCCCCCAGATATGTCCGGCTTCTTCCGGTGAACTCGGCCCGACTGCCATATGCCCTTCAAGCTGGTTTGCATTTTCATTAAATAAAAATAAAAAGGCTCGGTTAAAACCCAATCCCTGGGATGCCGTAGCTCCGGTTAGAATAACATTTAAAATTTGCTGCAGTTCAGCAGAAGATGATAAGGCTGCTGCCACTTCGGTCAGGATCCGCATCTCTTCTGATTGTTTGGTTTCAAGCTCTTTTATAAGCGTAGCCATATTATATACTCACCAATTTTTATTATCTCGAATATCCGTTTCTGGTCGGCATTGATTTTTCCAGTTTTTCATAGACTTCACGACAGAATTTATTTTCCAGACTTGAAATAAACCTGATTTTTTCGGGCGTGGTCAAATGCAGATCGGGATCATTGATGTCATCATCCATGGTGGCCTGAAAAATCCTGGGACCCTTTTCTTTTGTTTCCACTGATTCTGCAATTATAAAGCGGTTGCGCGAGGCATCAAACAATCTCACCTCAGCTTCGATTATTCCCTCCGATTGGTATTTGTGAAACAAGAGCGGGAAATGAAAGCCCTTTTTCCTGACAATCCTCTCATCATAAATTTTAATTGAGAGAAGATAGCGGCAGCCACTTTCAGCACACCAATCAGCCAGACTGTCAGGATTACTAAAATCCGCAGGCAGTGGCGGGAGCATACCATTATCATTATCTGTAGAAAATACTCTCAGATTGGCATTCCGGCTAAGTACTCTAATCAGTGTCTGCTCTATTTGTGATTCTCCCAGAGATATCGGTTTGTCTTCGACATGGATCATTACAATCCGGGTTGAATTCTGAGCCATTCCCGAAACAGAGAATATCAATAATAGAAATACCGCCAACAAACATTTTCTTAAATTTATCTCAGACATGCTGTCCCTCAGCGGATTCATAGATATAATGGTTTAAGACGTCGGTTACCCGATGAGTAAAATCATCATAATTGTTATCGAGGAGCTTCAATTCGGCTGACGAGAGCCGGTCTTCAAGCTGCTGATGTGTTACAAACTCAATACCTGTCATATAACAATCATCATCCTGCTCGACTCTTTTAACCAAACCGAGAACATTATCCAATGATTTTACATCCTGTAAGGAGAATTTCATTGAAACAATATCCTGTTCATTCAGGGGCTGATCGAGATCAACCAGAACACCTCCGGCGGAAATATTCAAAATATCCCCGGCAATAGTATGTTCTTCTTCAGTCGGCCAAAAATTTCCAAAGATATCCTTAATCTTTCTTAGCGACATCGGAGTTGATATTTCCAGACGAACAAAGCGGCGCTGATTATCACTGCTGATAGTGAAAGGCTTGCGTGCCTTCAAATTCTTTTCGGTGATACTTACGTCCGATATAAATTTTGTTTTCGAACTGTTTTTCATTTTAGAGCCTCATTTATTTTATTGTTCTTGCTTCCATGCTTGTATTTTTTTTGTCAGTAATGATCTTTGAATGTTATCATACTGAAAGACCTGCTCGGGCAGTTGTTTTTCAACTGATTGGGAAAAATGGTTCCGCCGCTGCTCCTGGGGAATAAATTCAACCCCTACATGATAATGGCCCGGGTTATTCTGATGACAATGCTTGACCTGGCCCATGATGAGCTTAGGGAATCCAACTTCTTCAAAATCCAGATTTATAAAAAGATAAGTAGGGTTGTCCAGAAACGATGACATATCAAGAAGAGCACCCCCGCCTGATAAATTAATTGAAGTTGTTTCCATCCACCTCAGTTTCGCCAGTCTGGTTTTGGTGAATGACTGTACCGGCAAAGCTGATAACCTGACCGACCGATTTACTTCAAAGCGCGGGTATTTTCTTCTTAAGAGAGGAACTACTTTATTTTTAATTTGTATTTTACAGACTCCCCCACCAACCCGGTTAAGGACCCCACTGATAGCGATCTTTTCACCTTTATATTCCACCTGTACGATGACTTTCTGGTTATTCACGAGATTGTCAATCATGCCATCGGTACCGCTTCGGTCGATAGTTATGGCCTCTACTCCAGCAACAGTTATCCGGCTGTTTAATGCCCTGCCCGGAAATTGACTGGAATACAATTTGATTTTCCCACCAACCAGTGTTGTAAAATCAAACTTGTTAAGATCAATGCCATCCAAAAATGCTTCATCGCTGAGTATTGTTTTTTCTTTTGTTTCCACAATCAATTCCTAATTAGTCTTCAAAGCGTTCATGTTTGATTTTCCCCGTTCGATAGCCAGTTCAAGTATTTTCTTCGCCAGGGCGGTTTTGGTTTTATCCGAGCGGTTACGATAAATATATTCCTGTCCGGTTTTAATGGTGCTATTGAAATACTCTTTAGCCGTTTCATGGTCGCCTACCCGATGAGAAAGCTCAGCTATTAAATAAGTAGCCTGAATCTGCTGATTACCAGGCGCAATGGAACGGCCATCATTAAAAGCTGCTCTATAATAATTGCGGGCATTTATCAGGGCTTCATATTCATTGACAACGATTCCATCCCAATCATTTTTTAGTTCTGACAGGAAATGTTTAAAGGACGGATAATTTAAGAATTGTGATGCCTGCCCCGGATGCTGATCGTCAATTGAAGCATTATGGCATTCCTGAAGCAGTTTATCCAATTCCTCAAAATTATTTTGAGCAGAAGTAAGTTTATCTGAAATGCGGCTGCATACTTCAGTAAGTTTCTCCTTAAAGGGTAACAGCCTGGAGTTGATCTCATCAGTGCTATTCATGGAATTGAAATTTGCAAGGATATATTCATCAAACGACAATATAGAACCCACCGATTGCTCAACCGCTCCTTTCATCATGCTATACTTAGCATCCAAATCAGCTAACATGCTGTAAAGTCCGGTAACGGGTTGAGAACAATTTTGAATCATACTGCGAAAGACCCAACCGATCCGTAGATAGAAGCGTCCGACATCAAGGCTGCTGAAATGGTCGAATAGTTTTTCATCGAATATAGCCAGATGCAATTTCAGGACAGCGGATTCATTGGGATATGACGATAAATTGATGGCATCACCTATACGTTTGATTACTGATCCAGCTGTAGCTAATTGATCAAGATGCTTGTCTTTGGTAGTTTTCAACTTGTAGGTTCGGAAATTGTTATCACCTTTCCATTCCTTGAATTTATTGGTAAATTCACGGGAGTAAAAACAATTGCTGCAGGTCGCCACAAAAAACACCAATGGGTTATATGATTGGTACTTCGGAAAACGCCACTCAATGCTCTCCGGGCAGAAGTCTGAATCACGGCCATTTTCCACATAAGCGCCAACTCTCACTGTCTCAAATTCATTGATAGTTTTACATATGGGGCACTCTACCTTGGATTGGAAAAAGGGACTATCGGTACTCATGTTTATCTCCTATTATTCTCTTTGTTAAGACCCAAGACAGCCAGCTCAGCACTGGATATCGGAAGAGCCGCTTTGATTTCCGATTCAGAAACACCCTGCTTAATCATTTCCAGAGCAGACTGCAGAACCTTATCCCGATTATTAAATCTGGTGACCCTGTCGCGGCTATTTATATTTCTTGTATTTTTGTTATCAATACCTTTGAACTGAATAAATTCAGCCGGGGACCTATCATCAATTATTTCCCCTTCACGTCTCGGTAAAGTTATTTTTTCAAATGTTTCGTTCATTGATGCTTTTTTATCTTTTTTCCGATCCTTTTGAAACATCGAATAAATCACTACTGATAGCATCCCGGCTACCAGAAAGCTCAAAACGTTAAGAGCCAAATCAATCAGCATATCCTGCGAAATATCCATTTTCACAATTCCTGTCTGTTTATATCTTCAGATCGATATGCGGCGTTTCAGAGTCCGAATTATCATCCTTGCTCTTCTCTTCCGCTGATTCTGCCTGCCGATCTTCCGATTTTTCATCATTTTTCTTTTCTTCGTTTTTGTCTTGTTCCGAGACTATTGTCTGTTCAATTATGAGCGTGTCTTCTGTCTCAGACTTATTCTTCTTTTTCATTTTCTCTTTCAACTCATCGTCGAATGTCTTCTGGTCTTTCTCTTCTTTGGATTTATCCGCCTGATGTACTTTATTATTCACCGTTGCTTTGGGCAGATTATCCACTGATTCGATAGTCTGGTTCATAGTCCACACTCCCTGTTATCGGCATATCAGCCTGTAAGGGCAAATTTCTCACGCACCATACCGCGTAGTTTTACCACCGCTCTGGTATGGATCTGAGAAACCCGGGATTCCGAGATATGCATTACTGCCCCGATCTCTTTGAGTGTCAATTCTTCGTAGTAGTAAAGGGCTATTACCAATCTTTCCTGTTCGGTCAGCTTATCCATAGCGACCACAAGGAAGCTTCTTAACTCACCTTTTTCAATTTCACCCAGAATACTGTGAGTTGATTTATCTATAATTGTTTCAATCCGCGGTACCTGACGGTTATCGTCTTCCCGAAAGATAATTTCGTCCAATGAGAGAATTTGTGTTCCGGAGACATCATCCAGGGCCAGATTTAATTCCCTTTCGGAAATTTTCATATATTTGGCCAGTTCATCTTTTTTAGGCAAACGACCCAGATCATTTTCAAGAGCTGATAAGGCACGATCAATTTCACGCGACTTCGCTCTGGTCGATCTTGGCACCCAGTCAAGAGCTCTTAATTCATCCAATATGGCTCCCCGAATACGCGGCACAGCATAGGTCTCAAATTTTACTTTACGTGCAGGATCAAAATTTCTGAAAGCTTCGATCAACCCGATCATACCTGTATTTACCAGGTCGGATAATTCAACCGATCGGGGAAAGCCCATCGCCATACGAGAGGCTACATTCCGTACCAAAGGGATGTATTTGTTAAGCAGTTGTTGTCTCAGCTCCGGTGATTTACTCTTGTTATAGAGCTTCCATTCTTTGCTTGTAACCTGCCATTTGTTGGGACGAATGGCTCGGGGTAAAACTTGTGTTTTAGCCTCCGCAGTGTTTTCACCACTTTTTTTCGGTTCGATTTTGGTTGTTTTAACCATATTCATGTTATTCCCTTATATCGGCCATAGCCGGATTAACATTTATTTCTTTTTTTAAAGCTGCGGGCATTTCATTATCCTTCTGGAAAAGAAGGCTTAAAATGCTGTTCGCAATTTTATTGAATTCCTGTACTGTCTTTGAGTTTTCATCAGTGTCAGCGATTGACATCTGCGATGCGACCGCTTTGCGAACGATGGTATCCTCCGATATCCCGCCGATGGAATCGAGTGAGTGATGCAGAAATTTTTCTGTCACCGCACTCAATTTACGATAGATAATTTCCAATTCGTCACTCTGATCGATTCGATTGATCAAAAGCCGGCACAAAGCCTGATCATTTATTCTTATCAAATGTTTAAATAGTCCGTAGCCGTCGGAAATTGAAGTAAGCTCCGGCACCACAACTATAATACTCAGATCGGAAACGTGGGCGATCGCCAGGGATGATTCTGAAATGCCTGAACTATGATCAATAATAACCAGGTCATAACCAGCGGCATCCCTGCAAATCTTTTGAATCAACTGCACGGCATTGCCGGCATTATACAGTCTGTTTCTTAATCCCTGCTTTGATGCTGAAAGAAGATTTAGTTTTAACGTTAATTTGAGTGTCGCCTCATTTAAGCTCAGATCATTGGAGGTGTATTCATCCAGTCCGGCATCATAGTTCTGATTGGACAGAATATGAAGATTGCCGCAACTGAGATCATAATCGACTAATAGTATTTTTTTACCGGCACAACCGAGGCGTTCGGCCAGATTGTAAGCTATAACCGATTTACCTACCCCCCCCTTACCCGAAAGGATCGAGACTATGGCCGGTGAGGAACCATCGCGATAGTCCCGATTCCTTACGGAAGGGATATTTTTTATTCTATTCATAACTGACCTCCATACCCATAATGGCTTTAGCCAAATGATCGGGATTGGGAGTCATGATCTGCTTAACTCCCCCTGGAGCGTCAGTTACGAACAATAATTTTGTATTAAGCACTCTTGTGGCGGCAATAATTCCACCCAGACGATTAGTCAAGTCAAGCATTGTCACAGCCAAATGAGTTGGATTAAGCTTTGATAATTGGTCTGAAATCTCAAGCACATCATCAGTACGGGTAAGAGCCGAAATGACAGCTATGCGATATTCAGGATTTATTCTATTAACCGTATCACAAAAGTCATTTTGCAGTTCATTATTAACGGGAAAAGCCGGAGTATCAATCAGAGTAATATGGTCATTCTGGTTTACATTTTCCTGTGCTTTAGTGTTGATCGTTTCAAGCTGTAAAAGGTCAGCATAAACCGCCAGCTCTTCATAAGCGCCGATTTTCTGATCATCAAGACTGGCTAATTTAACTTTGTTTTTTTTCTTAGTGATAAGAGAAGCCGCCAGCTTGCCCAACATCGATGATTTACCAGAGCCAGCAGGACCATAAAACAGAACCCCTTCCCCTTTACGAATATTAATCTCAGGTGAAATGGAGTCAGAAAAAACATTGGCCAGTTCTTCTACAACATATTTTTGGATATCTTTTTTGCCAGCCATCTTTTCGGATCTGTTCAGGAAAAAATGATAGATAAAATCATGAGGCAAATCCGCTCTCTGCATCTGAGCTACAAGCGGTTTTAAAATTTCTGAGTAGGTTTTATCTTCGTCGAAATGCAGATTTAAGCTAAGAAGCTTGTTGAGCTTATTATTAATTTCTGAAAGGGAAGTACTTCTAATTTCAGGAGCTACTTCTTTAACTTTAGTATTTGTAATGTTATTAGTATTAATATTAACATTAGCAGGTTTAACCTGTTCGATGGACTGAACTTGTTCCAGTCTGTTCTTTTCTACTTTGATTTCTGAGACAGATGCATCGGCAAAACTCGGTTCTGGCTTGCTGTTGAGGATATCACCTGCTCTTGAAACAGTGGCATTCTCGATACAAGCGGTAATTTCAACCTGGTTTTGCATCTGAAGGGTTTTAAGAACGATAGCTTCATCACCCATTTCATGGCGTATTTGTTTCATCGCCTCCGATGCGGTTTTCGCTTTAAATGACTTAATTATCATTTTATAACCTCACCATTCCGGTCGAAACAACTTCGACATCAGGGATAATTTCGTTATAGGAAAGGACCGCTATGCCCGGGAATTTTGTTTCCACAAGACGGTGCAGAGCCAGACGAATATTAGGCGAGCACAGGCATACCGGAGTCAGACCAGCCATCTGAACGTCATTTACCAATTCAGACATTTTTTCCAAAAGGGTTTCAGCCATAGAAGGATCAACCGCCAGCATCAATCCCTGTTTGGTATTCTGTACTGATTCAGCCAGCGCCTGTTCTACTGAAGGATCTATGGTAAAGACATTTACTTTGCCGTCACGATCACGATATAGTTCGGTGATCTGGCGTTTGAGCGACATTCTTACATATTCACCGAGGACATCCGGTTCTTTGGTAGCGCCGATATAATCCGAGATAGTTTCCAGAATCGTAGTCAGATCCCTGACTGGCACTCTTTCATGCAGAAGAGTTTGTAATACTTTTTGAAGCATTCCTAATGAGACCTGTTCAGGTATAATGGAATCGACCAGAGCCGGGTAATCTTCTTTAAGAGTATCGATCAGATGCTGAACATCCTGACGGGTGACTAATTCATTGGCTGAGCTGCGGATTATTTCGGTTAAATGAGTGGCAATTACCGCTCCCGGTTCAACAACCGTGAATCCCTTAGCTTCGGCAACCTCTCTTAAGGTTGGAAGAATCCAGGTAGCATTCAAACCAAAAGCTGGGTCTTTGGTTTCGAAACCGTCAAGGTGTTCTTCTATATATCCGGGATTGATAGCCAGTACATGGTCTGTCAGTATTTTAAATTTGGCAACTTTTATCCCCTTAACTTTTATCTGATATTCATTGGGCGACAACTGGACATTATCACGTATGCGAATTGGCGGTACTACTATACCAAGTTCTCCGGCAATCTGTTTGCGTATCGATGAAATCCGTTCCAGCAGATCCCCCTTTTGATTGGGGTCGACCAAGGGAATCAAACCATAGCCAATTTCCAAACCGAGGATATCTACTTTAAGGAGGTCTTCGGTTCGTTCTTCTACATGCTGATTTTTTTCCGTCTGTTTCTGTCTGGACTTTTTATCATCAAGCAGTTTTTTTGCCTGGAATTCTTTTGACATATAACCAATTCCGCCTGCCACCAGACCGATGGTCAGAAATGTAAACGTAGGCATTCCCGGTAGCAGACCAAACAAGATGATGACCACAGCCGTAACCATGATAGCTCTTGGTTGTTTTATAAGCTGGTTGCTTAAATCAGATCCCATATTGGCAGTTGCTGCCGCACGGGTTACAATTATACCAGAGGCGGTAGAAACCAGCAGAGCCGGAATTTGTGTTACCAATCCGTCACCAATCGAAAGTAATGAATAAGTCCGCATCGAATCGGAAATGCTCATATCATTGATCACAATTCCAATTACAAAACCACCGATAATATTTGTCAGAGTTATAAGGATACCGGCAATAGCATCACCACGTACAAACTTGGAAGCACCGTCCATTGCCCCATAGAAATCAGCTTCACGGGCAATATCGGAACGGCGCGTTTTAGCTTCATTGTCAGTGATAATCCCGGCATTGAGATCGGCATCGATCGCCATCTGTTTACCCGGCATGGCATCCAGAGTAAATCTGGCGGCTACTTCGGAAATTCGACCGGCACCCTTGGTGATAACAACAAACTGAATAATGACAAGAATTATAAAAACGATAAATCCGACAACATAATTCCCCTGAACAACAAAATCACCAAACGAGTTGATGACTTCGCCGGCATAAGCCTGTCCGAGAATCAATCTTGTCGAAGCTACGTTTAAAGAGAGCCGCATCAGAGTAACAATCAGAAGCATACCCGGAAAGACTGACAAATCAAGAGGGCGGGTGATATAAAGAGTAGTCAATAAAACTATCAATGAAAAAGTGATATTAAAAGCTAAAGCAAAATCCAGAAGGACAGTCGGAATAGGAATCACCAAAACACAAATAATACCAACGACACCAACGGCCAGGGCAATATCCGAGCGAGAAGAGATCATTTCGATCATTGTTTTCTTTTGGGTCGGTGCGTTCATATCAGCTTACCACCTTCCCTTTCAGACGATAGACGTAAGCGAGCACCTCGGCAACAGCACGATAGAGGTTGGCTGGGATAGATTGTCCGACATCACAGAGCTTATATAGCGCTCGAGCTAACGGACGATCCTCGACAACCGGAATATTATTTTCAATAGCAATCTCTTTAATTCTCAGAGCGACTAAGCGTTGTCCTTTAGCGACGACATAAGGAGCTGTTGAACCATCCTGTTCGTATTTTAAGGCAACGGCATAATGAGTCGGGTTGGTGATAACGACATCAGCCAGTGGAACGGCTTTCATCATCCGGGAACGAGCCATCTGCATCTGAATCTGGCGTACGCGAGATTTAATTTGAGGTGAGCCTTCGGTATCTTTGTGTTCGTCTTTGAGATCCTGACGGCTCATCCGTATTGATTTTTCAAATTCGTATTTTTGATAGACATAATCCAGAACAGCTATAATCAGAATAACAGCGCCAACCTTAAGAGCCAGTTCCAAAGAGAGCTGGCCCATTACGCCAGCCACCTGTACAACGGTCATATCGGCTAACTGGAAGAAACCATAAAATTCACCAGCGATAACTTTGTAAGCGACGAAGCCGACCACTAAAAGCTTGAGGACATCCCTGATTAACTGAACCAGTGATTTCATTCCGAACATTCTTTTAAGGCCGTTAACGATATTTAATTTATCGAACTTCGGTTCCAACGCTTTGGGTGTAATGCGAAAACCGACCTGGGCGACATTAGCGCCAAAAGCGATAACCGTCAGAACTACAAATAAAGGCCCCATAATCAGGAAAAACTTAAGCAGGTTATCAACGAAGCCTTTATAGAAAGTCGGTTCAGCGGTTGCTATAAGAGGAGCATTGGCCATCGTGTAGCGCATAAGCATCTGCGTCTGAGTGGCAAGATATGGAGCCAGAAAATAGATCGTCGTAAAACCAAGACAGATAATAGCAGCTGAATTTAATTCGACCGATTTGGCGACTCGTCCCTGTTCACGTGCCTTCTCGCGACGTTTTGATGTCGCTTTCTCTGTTCTTTCCTGAAAACTCTGTTCAGCCATAGCTTATACCTCGCCCCAGGCAGCAAAAATTACCCGCATCTCGCTGTCCATAAGGTTGACAAAATTTTCAAGGACATAAGCAAACAACGGCAGCGACAAAGCAACCACCGTCAGACCAACACCGATTTTAATTGGGAAACCAACAAAGAAAACGTTCATCGTTGGCATAACTTTTGAGATTAATCCCAGAGCAACATCTGTTAAAAACAGAGTCACAATTACGGGAGCAGCCAATTTGACAGCTATAACAAAAACGTAGCCGGTGTATTTCATCATAAGCTCAGCTATTGGAGCTGACATCGAAGCTGTCCCCACCGGAATAGCCCTGTAGCTGTCAACCAGAGCGGTGATGACCATATGGTGGCCGTTAATAATCAGGAATATCAGAGTAGCGATAAGCACCCAGAAACGGGCAATAACCGAGACTTGACCAGAGGTATCAACATCAGGCAGGCTGACCATGGCAAAACCGAGTTGGTAGCCTAAAATAGCGCCACCCGTTTTGATTCCCATAAAAACCAGATTGAAAGTAAGCCCTATTACAAACCCGATTAATATCTCTTTGATTGCCAAACCAGCTAACTGCCAAAGGGAAGTAATTGTTTGAATTTCCGGATGATTTATTACTGACACAATAATTCCGGAGAGAATTATAACCAGACCGACTCTGATAGTTTTGGGAATAGTGTTATCACTAAAAATGGGAGCAATCAGGATTAATCCTGATGCTCTCAGCAAAACTAAGAGAAAAATCTGGAGTGTTTCGGTACTGTAGTTAATAAAATCAAACAAGTTTTTACATCCTTACCTTCTGTTATTACCAATTACTATTACAAAACCTGTGCCAGTTTGAAACAGTATCGAAAATGAATACAAGTCGTTATAATTCTTAGGCTTAAGTATTAGTAATCAAGGCAGATTAAATGTCGCTTCGCCACGTGTGGAAATATTTACCAGTTGTGTAGGAAAATTGTTCAGGATTGAAGCTAAAGATTAAAACTTAAAGGGAGATATAGTAGATAAATATATAAATTATCTTGACGACATTACCCAAATTGGGTACATTCATACCCGAAATGGGTACGAATTCAAAAGAAGTGGCTAAAGTACTCTTTCCGGGTACAAAACGAAAAATTCTAATATTATTTTTCTTAAATCCGGATCAAGAATATTATTTTTCCGAGGTCGTGCGACTAACAGGAACTCGACAGGGAGCAATTCAAAGAGAGTTAAAATCTCTGGCTGAAGCTGATATTCTTTTAATAGAAAAAAGAGGTCGACAAAAATACTTCAGAGTTAATAAGAATCACCCAATTTTTAAAGACTTAAGAAACATTATATTCAAAACATTCGGTGTTATTGATCAGATTCGGGAAGCATTAGAACCAATAACGAAAAAGATTAGTATTGCATTTGTATATGGATCCTTCGCTAAAGGTGATGAAATCTCCAGTAGCGATATTGATCTTTTTATTATTGGATGTGCACATCTTGATGAAGTCGTCAGCGCTCTTTCCATCGCCGAACAAACCATCAAACGAGAAATAAATCCTATTCTCTTTTCGGAAAAAGAATTAAAAAGTAAATGGTCAGAGAACAATCATTTTATCAGATCAGTATTTAAGACAGAAAAAGAATTTATAATTGGTTTAGAGGATGAGTTTAGAAGTCTGGTTAAATAGCAAGTGGCTCCATAAACATGAAACGAGTGCCGAAGAAATTCTGTCACTGATTTACAGTGCTGAAGAGGATATTCGAAGCGCAGAGATTAAAGGGATTGCCACTGGTTGGAAACTCAATATGGCATATACTGCTGCTTTGCGATATGCTCGAGCAGCATTGTATGCCTGTGGTTATCGGACAGCAAGAGAGCGGGAACATGAACGGACAATTGATTCATTAAAGTTCACAATAAATTCTATTAACGATAATACCATCATTTTATTACATAAAATTAGGAAAAAGCGACACACTGCTACCTATGATTCCGTCGAAATGATATCTGAGACAGATGCAGATACAGCAATGGAAGTTGCGACAGATCTTGGTCAACAAGTAAACAATTGGCTTAGAGAAAATCATCCTGAACTTTTGTCGGAGTAGATTATTATGGTGTTCTCCAAATCTCATATAATTGCTGAAATAAAACGAACAACTAAAAATAACAATGGATCACCTCTTGGAATATCTCGATTTAAACAAGAGACAGGTATCCAAAAGTATGATTGGTTAGGAAAATATTGGGCGCGATGGGGGGATGCATTAAAAGAAGCTGGTTTTGAACCCAACACATTACGGGGTCGTCGTGATGAAAATGAATTATTAGTGAATCTGGTACAACTGACTCGTCACTTCGGACATTTTCCTTATTCTAATGAAATTAAACTCTGGGGCAGAGAAAATCCAGGTTTTCCTTCACACAATACGTTTAGAAGATTTGGGAAGAAGAAAGACCAATTGGAACGATTGGTTGAGTACACAAAGCAACATGGATATTCTGATGTAGAAAAGATCTGTATTGGAGAATTATCACTAATCTCAGCTAAGCATAATCAAAATGAAAATGATAATGATAATGTAATTAATTCTGAACAGATTATTGGCTACGTCTACTTACTTAGATCCGAGAAATTCTATAAAATTGGTAGAACAACATCTTTAGAACGAAGAGAATATGAACTAAAAATTCAACTTCCTGAAAAACCGACTAAAATTCATCATATAAAGACGGATGATCCTGTAGGAATAGAAAAATATTGGCATGAACGATTTAAGGATCGCCGCAAGAATGGTGAATGGTTTGAACTAACAAAAGATGATGTTACAGCTTTTAAAAGACGGAAGTTCATGTAGTTATAATAATTTATTCTATGTAAATATGTTATAGTTTATATTCCTTTTATCCAGCTAAAGTAGGAATCAGATCAAACATATGGCGGGTGAAATCGGTGGCGATATTTATCATCCAGGGCATGAATATAAGGAGCGCCAATGCAATGGCTAATATTTTCGGGACAAAAGTCAGCGTCATTTCATTGATCTGGGTAATCGCCTGGAACACCGAAATAACCAAACCGATAATAAGTCCAAATAATAACATGGGACCGGCAATCATAAGGGTTACCGACAATGCTTCCCGTCCTATTGCAACAACCATTTGAGTATCCATAACGACTATCCTTACATTTTAAACGATTCCACAAGTGATTTGATAAGCAGATACCAGCCATCGACCAGAACAAACAATAGTATTTTAAATGGTAGTGACACAATGATAGGGGGCAGCATCATCATACCCATTGACATTAAAACCGAGGCTACCACCATGTCTATTACCAAAAATGGAATAAACAAAACGAATGCTATCTGGAAAGCTATACGAAGCTCGGAGATGACAAAACCGGGAATCAGTACCTGAAGCGGTATCTCTGAAGCATTTTCAGGTTGTTGAAGTTTGGCAATATTTACAAACAGAGCGAGATCCTTTTCACGAGTCTGCGCTAACATAAAATCACGGAATGGTCCAACTGCTTTTTCGAAAGCTTCCTCGGATTCCATTTCTTTATCGATATAAGGTTTGATCCCTTCGTTGTAGCTTTTCTCAACCACGGGTGACATTACAAAAAATGTCAGGATCAATGCCAGCCCCACCAAAAGCTGATTGGGTGGCATTTGGTTTATACCCATTGCGTTGCGAAGAAATGACATCACCACGATGAAGCGTATAAACGATGTCACCATAATCAATATCGATGGTGCCAGAGCTAAGACTGTTAATAATATTACAATTTGGAGCGTGGAAGATAATTCAGTCGAATCCTGGGACTCCCCTATTTCGACAGATATTTTGGGTAGAGTTTGAGCTGAGATGTCGTTAGTGAAAATCGTGATAACACTCAGGCATATGAGAAAGGCAAACAACGTTTGTTTCATAACATCCTATATCAATTTTGTTACGCGCAAAATCCATTTCGCACGCTTTATTAACCGTGACTTCCTATTGTCACAGCTTATGAGTTCAGCGCCGCCTCTTTTTTTACGGGGCTGATTTTCAACACTTTATCCCAAGCTGTTTTGAATGACTTTTTAAAGTCAATACTTTCCTCTGCAGAGCATTGGTAAGCCAATACTTTTTCGGTCTGTTCACTATCAAGTTCGGTAAGCATTGATATTCCATTTTCAGTCACACCGATCAAAACCGATTTATCCATAACTTTGACTAATGAAATTGTTTTTTTGGGAGCAACACTGGTAGTTTCCAACACTTCGAGAATATTGTTTCCGCCACCGGCATACTTCTTCCCCATCGAACGTTTAAGAAGAAAAATGCCGCCATAGATACAACATATCACAACTATCAGAGCGCATATCATACGAATCATTGATGGCATCGCAGTGCCGATAATATTCTCCTCAACCTTAGACTCTGTTGTAGGAGAAGTATTAGTATTTGAATTACTATTTAATGCCTGCTGAGCGGTAACCGGACGAGAGTCGATCATAAACAAACCAATAACAGCGACAGCCAGAATAATACCAACGATGATAAACGATCGTTTTTGTAACTTAGTCTTCTTCACAGAGCATCTTCAGCCTTTCTTCGGGTGTCATCAATTGGGTAATACGGACACCGAAGTTTTCGTCGATAACGACAACTTCACCCTTGGCGACTATTTTATAGTTCACCAGCACATCGACCGGCTCTCCAGCTAATTTATTTAACTCGACCACCGAACCCGGCCCCATTCCCAATATTTCAGAGATTGACATTTTGGTACGGCCAAGCTCAATCGCTACCGGCAGATTGACATCCATGAGGATATCAATATTCCTTGCATCAGGTATGCTTGCCGGTTCCGAAAGATGCTGAAATCGAGCATTGGATACTTCAGGAGAATCAAAGTTTATATCATCAGGGGAAGCCCCTTTTTCATCATCGGGCAAATCTTCAAGCATAGCCAGCATAGCAGCTTCGGCATCATCCTCAGCACCACCGCTATTTTTGTTTTTTTCGTCAAATGATTCTCCGGGAGTTTCTTCTCCGGCTGCCGGAGTCCCTTCAGCACTATCTGAAACTTCTTCTACCTGAGGTTCGACTTTTTCTTCATCAGTCATTTTTATCATTCTCCTCCAATGGAGTTTTACATACTTCTAATACCTGAAATGCCCGTTTTTTTCCCGACAGGCCGGGACGAGCCAAAAATTTTCTTTTCTTGTTAACAAAGATATCCATAGGAACACTTATTTTTTTCTCGGAAGGAATGATATCCCCTTTTTTCAATTCCATAAAATCACGAATTTTTATAGATGAATTCAAGAGTACCGCATTGACATCGACATTAACAATTCCCAGATTACGCTGGTTGATCTCGCGGTCTTTTTCGAGATTTTTCTTCTTGGTGGCATCGATCCAGTTCTGAGCGGATAGTTTCATGATAATCGGTTCAAGAGCCATATAAGGATAGCAAATCGTTAACAATCCGGTTGACTGGAAAATTTTAATCTGGAATGAAACAACCACGACCGTCTCTCCGGGGGGTACAATCTGAATAAATTGGGGATTGGTTTCAAAACTTTTTTGCTCTACATTAATATGTAAAATATTTTCCCATGATCTTTCCAGATCATGATAGAGCTTATTTCCCAGGCGACCCATCACAGTTCGTTCGATAGGGGTCAGTTCCCGCTCCGTTTCCAGAATTTTGCCGTTACCGCCAAACATACGATCAATAAAGGCAAAGGTCAGGGTCGGGTTAAAATCAACCAGGCTGACTGCTTCCAAAGGAGGCGCACCGAACGTGTACGTACAGGATGGGGTTACCAAAGACATGATAAATTCGGAATAGGTAATCTGATCGACCGAAACTAAATCGACATCGACAATGGTACGCATAACTGTTGACAGAGTCGATCCGTAATGGCCGGCGAAGTTATCATGCATATTTTCTATAGTACGAATCTGATCTTTTGATACTCGGTTGGGATGTTTAAAATCATAAGTAACAATCGACCGCAGCCGATCATCCTCCGGTTCCTTATCCTCAATTTCCTGTTCTCCCGAGGAAACCGTTGTCAACAGAGCATCAATCTCATCCTGAGTTAGAATCTTTGCCACTTAGTATTCCCTTACTGTAAAACAAAATCGGTGTAATAAACACCGGCTATTTCTTCCAATTTCATTAACTGCGCTACCCTTTTTTTAATCTGATAGCGGGCTATTTCTTTCTGTTTCGGGTCAGTCAACTGGGCAACTGTCTTCGATGACAGAATGGTAATCAAGGCATCACGGATAGCTGGTTCGCGAGATTCAAACAGAGTTACATCCGATGGAGAATCGAGTTCAAAGGCAAACGAAACCGAAAGGAATCGTGAACCGCCGGTTCCAGCCGGGTTGATCACAATATCCTTAATCGTACAGAGGTTGCCGCCCCCTTCTTCTCCTTCAGATTTGCCGCCATGACTATCTTCTTTTTTGGCATGAGTATCCTTAGATACTTCTTCTGTATTTTGTTCTTCGCCTGCATTAGAACCGGAAGTCATCGGCTTGATGACAAAAATTGTCAAAGCCACTCCGATAACAATTGCACCCACACCAATTCCGCCAAACAGGATCAGTTTATTCGACCCCTTTTTCTTTGGGGAAGCTTCCTGTCCTTCGCCGCCTTTTCCTTCGACGACAGTCTTATCTTCGTCACCAGCCATAATTCACTCCTGTGAATGCGTTAGCGATGTCCGGAATTATCCGGACATCACTTCCATTAACAAATCCATATGTTCGAATACTATTATTCATCATTATCTCTTAATATTCACCAGTTCATCGAGCATGGAATCTGAGGTTGTAATAATTCTGGCGTTTGCCTGGAAACCACGCTGAGCGGTAATCATCGAGGTAAACTCCTGAGCGATATCTACCGAAGAAGATTCCAGTGCACCGGAGAAGATATCAGCCGAAATAGTTTCGCCAGCTACACCTTCAACAGCACTACCTGAGTTTGCAGATTCCTGATACATCGATTTACCCGCTTTTAACAAACCGGCCTGGTTGAAAAAATCAGCCAGCACGATCTGCGCCAGGGTTCTGGTTACACCATTTGTGAAAATACCAGCCACATTACCGCCTTTGTCGATTGTAATTTTGTCCAGTAATCCCACTCCATATCCATCCTGTTTTATTAGCGAGGCGGTATGATGACCGGAAGCAAATCCAGTCAAACCATCGTAACCAAATGAAGTACCGGCATTGACAGCAATCTCCATCGTCTCAGCGCCATTGTTGGGATCGATAGCAATGGAATCAGCGCCGCCATTGTATTCAAAAGTATTCAATGAACCATCAGCATTAAAAGCGACATATCCTGTACCACCGGTGGTGATAACTTCATTTCCCAAAGTTGTAGCGGTCCATTCCCAACGGTTGGATTGTATTGATTTAAAGAACTCTATCGAAACCGTATGCTTGCCGCCTTGAGAATCAAAAACACTTATCGAGGCGGTGTGAAGAGTGGGTTTAGTAGTAATAATTAAATTATTACCAGTGCTGACCGTTTCTGAAATGCCTGTTGAGCCAGCTGTAATTTCAACACCACCAGAGCCTAATCCACTTAATCCGGTAACAATACCTGTATTTTCATTAAAGACCAGATCAAGATTTGTAACAACCGGTCCGGCAGCTGAACCAGTCCCCTTGGAAGGGGTAAAAGTGTCTACCGCTACCAAAGTAGCAGCCAAACCGCCACTCGAGGCAAGTGTACTACCATTTGCTATACCAAAAATAGTATTGAGGACATCACCAGTAGCAGCAGCTGTTGTACTAAAATTATATGCAGTGGTTTCACCAGCTCTGTCTCTGACAATTTCAATCTCGCCACCAGCGGTTAAAGATGCCGTAATACCTGCTGTTTCATTTATTTTCGACAAAAGACTGTCAATTGTTGTTTCAGTGGATAATCCGGAAATTGTTCCAGATTCTGTACCATCTACTGATATTGTAAAGTTGGAAAAATCAGTTACTCCAATTCCGCCCAATGTCATAGTACCTACTAAACTCGCCATGGAACTGGTGAATGTATCATTAGTTGCCTGACTACCTGAAATAGTTATACTATGTACACCTCCAACACCATCTATTGTCTCACCACTGACCAGAAGAACTGAAGAGTCGCCTGAACTGGTCAGCGTAGCATCAGAATCGGTGGCTGAAGCATCGAGGTTATTGGACATCCATACTGTTTGGGTTGCATTGGCTGGATCCTGCTGGCCAAAGGGAAGGACAATTTTATCAGTTGTTGTAAGTGAAGATATTTCACCGCTACTATCGGCCATCTTGCCAAAAACATGCAGACCTGTGGCCGGGTCAACTAAGGTACCGTCAGCGTCAAAACCAAAAGCACCGGCTCTGGTATAAAATTTGTTGCCGTTAGCATCTCCAAGGACGAAAAATCCCGATCCCTGAATTGCTAAATCAGTAATTTGGTCGGTAGTTTCCAATCCTCCCTGCTTGAACAATGTATCAATTGCACCAACCTCCATACCCAAGCCTAATTGAATCGGGTTGGTACCACCGGTAATTGACGAAGGACGTCCAGCACCGCGAGTGGTCTGAACCAGAGCTTCCTGGAAATTAACCCGGCTTCCCTGGAAACCAATGGTATTAATGTTGGCAATGTTATTACCAATCACGTTCATCTTTACCTGATGGTTTTTCAGTCCGGACACACCGGAAAATAATGATGCCATCATAATGCATTTACCTCCATGCATTGACAGGCAAGCCTCTCCATCAAAATGGAGTCCAGCTTACTGTTTTGTTTATATATATTTCTTATTTTCATTATTAAATCTTTCTCATCTTTAATTTATAAAACCACAGCCGAATCAATCGAAGTCACGACTCCCTCACGCAGATTGTCGCGGTCAAAAACGGTTATCACGGTTCTGTTTTTAACCGAGACAACCAGTGCCGCATCATCGGTTAAAATTAAAGTCTCTTTTGAGCCTTTTGTATCAGCTCGATCAATTGCATCGGAGATTTTATTCAAAGTCGAATCAGACAGCTCAATCCCGCGGGAATACAATCTCTGCTCGGCATGTTTTGAAAATGAAACTCCGGAAGAAGAGGCCAGCTCTTTGGAAAACATCTCTTTAAACGAAGTTGGGTCTGTATTGCTGGTGGATTTTGTCTGTCCTCTCTCGGCAATTTCGATTAAATTAACCGGCTTTTGCAATTGAGCAATTTGTATTTGCTGGTTTACTTTCATTACTATCCTTTCCTACTTCCCTAATTCAAAAAATTCTTAACCGTTACCATTGCCGCCATCATCAAATGAACCCTCTTCACCGATAGCGGAGACATCGCCAAATGGAACCTCAATGCCATTGATCCTGAAATAAGCGGCGCCATCACGATATGTGACTGCTTCCACTTTACCCACAAGGGACAGAGTTGGTGTAAATTCATTTCCTGAGGCATCGACACCTGTTACTTCGAGAGTATAATGTCCACTCTCGACCATGTTGCCAAAATCGTTGCGACCATCCCATTCATAAACCTGATCACCAGGCGAGACATCCGAGTCATTGATTGTTGCAACAGTGTATCCCTCGGCATCCTTAATTTTAATAGTAAGATCGCTGGCAAAACTGTTTGTTGTAAATGATATGCTGGGATTACTGCTACCGTCATAATAAATAGAATCATAACTGGCTTTCACGTCCTTACCAATCAGACCAGCCGCCATTACGTTATTAATTGACTGCATCTGCAGGTAATCCCACTGGTTGGATTCAGCGATTCCATCGGCGATGTTGGACATCTGCTCCAATGATGAAAATTGAGCTAACTGAGCAATAAAATCCTGATCTTCCATCGGATTCAATGGATCCTGATATTCCAGCTTGGTTATTAATAATTGTAAAAATTCATCCTTCCCAAGAGTATCAGTTCCGGTAGACTCAACGGTGGTTGAGGTGCCGGATGATAAAATATCGCTAATTGATGCTGTTATAGACATTTTTTATTCCTATGCTGTTAAGTTTACGCCATTGGCGTTTACATACGAAACACCACGGGGTGTTACATTTTCTATTATATTGTTTTCATTAAGAATGTAATCACTCAACGAAAAATTATTATTAGACCGCTGTTTGTAATAGCCGGATCCTGATTGTGCAAACTGCTCGTAGCTATTTTCCTGATTAACATTCACATCGATATAATCAACTTTAATATTTGCTTTATTGAGAGCATCGAGCAAGCGGTCAAGCGATCCCTCAACTGTCATTTTTGCCTGAGCGCTGTGAACCGTTACTACCGCACTCAGTTTATCATTCTGCATATTCAGGCTTAACCGGGCCGGACCAAGATGATTCGGTTCGATATTAATTCTGACTGATTTGCCATTAGGCTTTAGCTGGGCGTTGATATTATCCGGAAGGGTAAATCGGACCGGCTGCAAATCGACTTTATCTTTGGTCAAAACCATCTCTGTCGGGGATTTTATAAAATTGGGAAGTTGATTGGCTTCATCGGTCTTTAAATCCTTTTGAGTACCAAATTCCGTAAATTGCTTCATGAAATCAATTTTATCAGTGTTAGTCGATTTAGCAGAGAGATTTATGATTGAATCCTGCAGGCTTTGCTTTACTGATGAAATCTTAGATTCCCCTGATTCAAAATTGACCTTGTCAGATTTATTATTTAATGATAA
>JBDRQG010000260.1:0-5154 GCA_043826475.1 bacterium | reverse complement strand
AAATTTGGGATGCTGCTGGTATGGGTGTCATTGCAATTAGTGGTCTTGAATACGATGTCAATTATACCTTCACCAAAACTATCCACAACAATACAGGTATTGATTGGAATCGTTTCGCTATAGAACTTCTGGATCCCATTGATAATAGTGGTAATGATGGCGATGATATACCTACTGAAGCTTGGGTACCCGCCGGATTCTCACATTCCACCGAAGCTGACGGTCTGAGCTTCGCTCAGGGTTCAGGTATTCCGCGTACTTCTAATGCTTTTGCCAGCCGTGATGATGATGAATTAGCTGGTCGCGATTATATGGACTTCTATGATGGTTTAATTTCCGGTAACGGCGGCACTGATGTTATCAGCTTTGGTCTTCGTGATCGTCAGCCACAGAACAATCAGCCATTCCTTCTGGTTCAGCGTCCAAACACTGTAACAGGTGGAGAAATTCCGGAACCTACAACCATGATTCTGATGGGTCTTGGCCTTGCCGGTGTTGCTCTTCGCAACAAGTTCAGAAAATAAAATATCCTGACTAATATGAAAAACCCGCTTTTTAAGCGGGTTTTTTTATTCTTAATTTTCGATATTTTAAATCTTGCCATAAGACGCCATCCAACAATAATATTAAGATAACTAATTTTTATAGAAATGTCCTGTTGAACAAGGAGAAAAGAGTGATTCCTACTCAACCTACATTTATAGGCGAAAAAGTATATTTAAGAGCGCCCAATTCTGATGACCCCCTTAATTTCTATTACTGGCGATTGCTTTCCGAGCCTCAATCACAAAGCTGCCGTCCCCTGCCTATCGGCATCCCCGGAGCGGTAGTTGATAATTATGAAAAAAAAGAACAGGGAATTTATAATCAGGATTTTTCAATTGTAAAAAAAGAAGACAACAGGCTGGTAGGCAAAGTGACATATTTTGATTTTAATACTCAAAACCGTTCTGCTGAAATTGGGGTCATTATTGATCCTGACGAAAGAGAAAAGGGATATGCCAGCGAAGCAGTCTTTCTACTATGCAAATATTTATTCAGGCAGCGTGGTTTGAATAAAGTTTATGCCCAGACAGCGGAATTCAACAAGGGAGCAATAAACCTATTGAAAAGCCTGGAATTTAAAAAAGACGGCATACTGAGAGATCATTATTTCTTTGAGGGTGAATTCCACAACGGATTGATATATTCAATTCTGTTGTATGAATTCAACCGATAATCCTACTGCTTATCTTCAGGCTCAATTTTCTTATTTGAATACGGCAGTGGGGGTGGCTTCAAAATCGGGGGGGGAATAATCCTTTGCACCGGTTTAGGCATTGGTCTCGGTTCTTCCTCAATATTCTTTTCACCCTCATCTGCTCTTTTACTTTGATCAGGTTTATTATCAGATTGACTTGACTGAAAACGGGGTTCCTGCTCCTGAGGCTCAAATCTTGCAGGTTCTGGTTTTTGATGCTGATAATTGTTTTCTTTGGCAACCGCATCAGGTTCTAGTTTTTGTACATCCTGAGCATGAGTTGAGTTATTATTTTGATGATTATTTTCAAATGCTCTGTCTGATGACTGATGATCAGGTTCTTGAGGATGAGAATTGTTATTTTCGGGAGCGGTTTCAGGTTTATCTTTTTCTTCATGATGAACAGGAGTTGCCTTAGGATCAACACCATTCAATATCTTATCTGTTTTTTGAGTTTCTGGTGCCTGCTGATTAGCCTGTTCACGGACGATTATTTTTTCAGTTTTTTTATGTTCCTGCTGATGGTTTGCCTGTAAATTAACCTTGTCTTCATGATTGCTGTTATTGCGAATACTGGTTACTTTACTATTTAACTTTAATAACTCCTCCCGGGCACAGTCCGCAAAATTTTCACCGCTTCCAGCGTATAAAACTGAACGCGAGACATTAATCAAGGCCGTCTTACTGAATCGATCCGTCCCGTTGATAGTGGCTTCTTCCAGTGAGCCTCCCTGGGCTCCCACGCCAGGAATCAGGAGAGGCATATCTTCAGCAATATTTCGTATCTCTTTTAGTTGCTCAGGAGCGGTGGCGCCAACTACCAGTCCGCAATTGCCTGATTTATTCCAATAAACTACTTTTTCGGCAACTATCTCATAGAGAGGCTTATTATCAACTTTGAGCACCTGAAAATCTCTTGATCCCGGATTCGAAGTCAAACAGAGGATAAAAGTCCCACGGTCCTTGTATTCAAGAAACGGACGAAGAGAATCGTATCCCATATATGGATTTACTGTCACCCAGTCAGCGTTTAAAACTTCAAATAAAGCCTCGGCATAGTGAGAAGCAGTATTACCGATATCACCTCGTTTGGCATCGACAATAATCGGAATATTATCAGGTATACGGTCTATGATCATTTTAAGAATCGAAATACCACCAGTGCCGAACGATTCATAAAAAGCGAGATTTGGTTTGTAGGCACAAACCTGATCGGAGGTAGCTTCGACAATTTTCATGGCAAAATCAAACATACCTTTGGGATTCTTGGTGTAATCGGGGGGCATACGCTTAATATCAAGATCCAATCCCAGGCAGATCATTGATTTATTTTCTTCCTGAATACTCTGTAATTTATCCAAAGCTTTCATTAATATTTCCTAACTTTTCCTTTAAGATCAAGAATAGAGTTTAATCCTCTATTTTTCAAGTACTTTTCCAATCCGGACGGGATTTTAACGGGCAGATCAGGCTCTATGAACAGGGCTGTCCCAATTTGAATGGCTGTTGCTCCGCATAGCATAAACTCAATCACATCCTCAGCACAGCTTATACCTCCGATTCCGATAATGGGAAGCCTGGTTTTATTATAAACAGCATCAACCATAGCCAGGGCAACCGGTTTAATGGCTGGGCCGGTCAATCCCCCTTTATTAAAAGTAATTTTTGGTCGCCAGGTTTTTAGATCAATACTGGTTCCAACTAATGAGTTGATCAGGGACAGGACATCAGCTCCCCCCTGTTCAGCAGCTTGAGCAATAGCTACTATACTGGTAACATTTGGTGACAGCTTGGCAATAATTGGTCGATTAAAAACTTTTTTAACAGCCTTAACCAATTTTTCAGTCATAACCGGATCGGCCCCGAATTCCATTCCCCCTTCGTTAACATTAGGGCAGCTTATATTTAATTCGACCATATCAACAGTATCGTAATCATTGAGTCGAGAACAAACCTCGACATATTCTTCCAATTTTGAACCGGCTACATTGACAATAATTCTTGTACCGCACTTTTTGAGAAACGGTATTTTTTCTATAATAAATTTATCAATGCCCACATTGGCCAATCCAATAGCATTTAACATCCCGGCAGTGGTCTCTGCCGTTCTTGGGGGCGGATGTCCCAATCTTGGAGCAAGGGTAATTGATTTTGTGACTAAAGCCCCTAATTTTTTAAGAGGGAAAAGCTGGCTCAGTTCTTCGCCATATCCGCAGCATCCCGAAGCAGTCATAATCGGGTTGGCAAACTCCACCCCGGCAATATTTACTTTCAAATCAGGCTTCACAGCGCCACCTCGCCAATTTTAAAAACCGGCCCTTCCACGCAAACCCGGGCATGACCACCTTTAGTCAACGCTACCACACACCCAAGACAAATCCCAAGACCACAAGGCATAGGAGCTTCAAGTGACAATTGTCCATCAATTTTATGCTCACAACCAATTTCATCAACCGCTTTAAGCATTCCTTCTGGTCCGCACCCGAAAATATAGTTTTTTCCATCATTATTATCATTGAGAAAACCTGTTATAGGCTTGGTGACTAAACCTTTTACCCCAAATGTTCCATCTTCGGTTACCGGATAAAAGTTTATACCGGTTTTTTTAATACGGGAGCGAATGATTATATCTTCTGAAGATCTACCCCCATAGAAGAAATTTATGTTATCAGGTTTAAATCCCTTTTGAATCATCTCTTCAACCAGATACATAAGCGGCGGCACCCCGACTCCACCCGCTGCAATAAGAATTCGTTTATTTTTAGCTGGCATTGTAAATGGAACACCGAGAGGGCCAAGAATATTTATTGGTTCGCCAGCCTGCATGCGGCTCATTATGCTTGTTCCCCGCCCCAAAATTTTAACTATAACCTGAATTGATTTATCCTCAACTGAAATTCCGGCTATTGACATTGGGCGGCGAAAGAGGATTTCCTGTGAAGGTATTTTAATATGCACAAAATGCCCCGGAAGAAAGGATTTCACCTTCGGGAAGGGGCCGATATCGAGGGAAAAGCAGCTTCCCCCTAATGATTTTCTTTTTATTATATACGCGTCAATGCACGCCGGTTTTATCATTTCAGGTGACTCGGTAAAATAACTTTAAACCTATAAACATACCAGAGACTGATAGCTTCGGGAGGAATATCCTGAGTATCAAATATTGTCGATCTCAGCGTTTCTTCAGCTCGGATATTAATCTCATCAATATCGGACCATGTTTTTTGGACAAGATCTATAACCTCTCCGGAAAAATCAAGCTGAATTTGAAATACGAGTTCTCCTTGCCAGGCTGAAGAATATGCTTCTGTAGGATACACAAATTCCTGTCTTTGTTCCAGAATTTTTACTTGGGATGGAAGTGATAAAGCTGACCCGCCGTTGGGGTCAATGAACAGCGCTGCTTCCGGATCGACCCAGCCAACCACTGAATCACCTGCAATTACCTGACTGTCCACAACAATGGTACCATCATCTCTTACAATTGTATCTGAGACATTATCATTTAAATCCGGCCTTTGGTTTTGAGGACGGTAATTAGTTCTGGTTGTGGCTAATGTCGTCCATTCGTTACCGGGAAAGGAATCCACAAACTCATTGTAAGCAAAAATAACCGAGGAATCACCGGGGCTGTCATACATTTCGGTCATCCATATCAGAGCAAATTTGGCTCTTAGATAATATTCTGATTCCGTAAAACGATCTACAATAATCTGATAATAATAACGGGCTGAATCAATATTCTGCTCATCAACGAGATATTCTTCAGCTTTTTTAAGATAGGCACCAGCATAACCGGTATCAGCTTCGGTACCAAGTAATCCCAAATATTCCAGAGCTTCTGGGACATAGTCCGAATGAGGGTATTCAGACAACATGGCATGAATAATTGAATCTGATTTTGCTGTATCACT
>JBDRQG010000259.1:0-3332 GCA_043826475.1 bacterium | reverse complement strand
ACTTCCTGATTAGATGAACTCATTCGACCTGTTCTCATATACAATATATCAAGAATCCCTGCTTCAAACCCCAATCGAGTAATATGAGAATTATCTGCATAAAATAGATAATCATATTGAAGAGCAGGATAGATCGAGGCCAATTTAATATTATTTTTTATAAAAGCCAAATCCAGCCCTGCTCCAAATCGGCTATATTTGGGAGGAGATAACATCAGAGTATCAAATTTTAAATCATTTCCCAAATTTACAACTGACATTCCCAGAACCAGTTTTGATTCAAACCTGTTATTTGCATTTTTATTGATTGCAGAGGTGAGTTTTTCTAATGGAATTTGTAACAACAGGCCAAGATCAAAAAGGTCAGAAGAATATTTTGTATTATTAAGTTTAAAATTTGTATTTTTGTAATTAATTCCAAGTCCGATACCAACGAATGTATTATAGCTCATCCCTATAGAATAAATATTTATGTGATCATCAAAATTACCGGGTGCGGTTAATACTTCAGACTCATTTTGCTGAGTATCATTGGATCCATCAAGCCAGACTACATCACCATATGATAAAGAATGACGGGAGTAACCTACTCCAAAATTGAATAATGACTTTTTGACGCGTGAGAAACTATTAAGATTAACACTAATACTTATATCATTATAGTAAGGGATAGTAGTAGAGGAATTAATATCACTGCCTGTTACAGTTGCACCATTAGGATAAGCCCTCATCGGAACATACTCATTAGCCTTAGATTTTTTTAGATATATTGAAGAAGAGAAATATTCGTTATCCATAAATCCCAGAGTTGCCGGATTATTTATAAAAGATTGCCCATCTGTCAGTATAACACCAATCATCCCCATCCCGTTAGATCGTACCGATGCGGACGACGTTAGAATTTCTTTAGCAAAAATATCATCATCGTCAGTTATATTTCTTGAGAGTTGAGAAAATACTGGGGTGGTGAATAATAAAATTATAAAGATTGAAACAATTGATTTACACATTCTTTTTTATCCTGCAATATTCTTGTTAGAATATACAATAATAGAGTGATAAGTCAACTGTAACTTGAGTAACTAAATCACCTGACAATTTATAAAAGTGGCTGTGCCGCCTATTTGGTCAGCCCCCTCGTTGAGCGTTTGATAAAGTCGAGAATTACCTGAACTTCGGAAATAATCTCTACCTCAGCATTTATCTTTTCCACTGCCTGGGTTGTATTCAAGCCGCTAAAAAATAAGAATTTGTAGGTCTGTTCCAACTTTCTGATAACTTCTTTATCAAAACCACGTCTTTTCAATCCGATAGCATTAAGCCCGACTGTTTTAAGCGGATAGCCACCGACCATAGCGTAAGGGCAAATATCCTGCGGAACGCGGAAGCCACCGCCGATCATGGCGTGAGCCCCTATTTTTACAAACTGATGTACCGGGACGACTCCTCCGATAATAACAAAATCATCAATTTCGATATGTCCGGCCAGATTAACCGAATTGGCTAAAATAACATTATCGCCGATAACACAGTCATGAGCGATATGGGCATAAGCCATGATAAAGCAGTTTTTGCCAATGGAAGATGTGCCGTGAGCGGCTGTTCCCCTATTTACCGTAGAATACTCCCGAAGAACCGTATTATCACCGATCGTGGCATAGGTTTTCTCTCCGCCGAATTTCAGATCCTGCGGTTTGGTGGCGATAACCGCCCCATGAGCTATTGTAACATTCTTTCCGATTCTTGCCCCATCGGCAATCAACACCGAAGAGGCAATTGATGTCCCTTCGCCGATTATAACATCATCTTCAATTATAGTATAAGGACCGACAGTTACGTTTTCAGCCAATTCCGCTTTAGGGGAAACTATTGCAGTAAAATGTATATTTTTCATCGTTCAATCACCATAGCCATAAAGTCCGCTTCAGCCACCAGACCATCCTCGACATAAGCCTTGCCGGCCATCTTGCAGATATTTCTTCGGAATGATCCCATTGTCAATTCAAACCGCAACTGATCACCGGGCGTGACCGGTTTGCGAAAACGGGCGTTGTCTATACCCATAAAGTACACCACATATTTTTCAGGTTCATCGATAGCATTTAGCATCAACACCCCCCCGGCCTGGGCCATCGCTTCCAGAACAAGCACGCCCGGCATAATCGGATGACCGGGGAAATGCCCCTGGAAAAAGGGTTCGTTGATAGTGACATTTTTAATCGCAGTCACTTTTTCACCAGGGACCAGATCCAGAATTCTGTCGATTAATAAAAATGGATAGCGGTGGGGCATTATTTTCTGGATAGCATCGATATCAAACAAAACGGTTGATTTTTTACTGCTGAATTTACCGGCGATTTTTTTCTTTTTATAGAGATCGCGCATCTTGCGAGCCAGAGCGACATTGGCTTTGTGCCCCGAACGGGCGGCGAGAACATGCCCCTTGAAGGGAACGCCGATCAAAAATAAATCGCCAAGAAGATCTAATGCTTTATGGCGTACCGGTTCATTGTAAAACCGCAAAGGGATATCATTAATAATTCCGGTCTTGCCGACAAAAGCTTTCTCTTTTAAATTGAGGGCTTTTTGGATACGATCGACTTCGATCTGTCCAAGATCGGAATCATAAATAACAACAGCATTATCAAGTCCGCCTCCTTTGATCAGGCCGGCGGCTTTTAACTTCTCAACTTCCGAGAGAAAACAAAATGTCCGGGCAGGGGCGAATTCTTCGACAAATTCTTTTTCCAAATCAACCAGCGATGTGTATTGAGTTCCCAGGGCCGGGCTTTTGTAATCGATCATAAAAGTAATCCGAATGTCATCCGAGGGAGCAACTACCAGATCGACTCCCCGTTCCGGTTCACTGTAAGCCATTGGAGTATCTATTTCGAGATAGACCTTGTCGGCATCCTGATCTTGAATCCCGGCTTCAAGCAGCTTGTCTACATATGGTTTAGCGGAGCCATCCCCTATAGGAGGTTCGTTGTTGTCCAGCTCGACAATCATATTGTCCAATTGCAGTCCGGCAAAAGCCGCTAAAACATGCTCCACCGTATGAACCAGGGCTTCTCCATCCTGAAGGGTAGTGCCACGGGAGATATCGACGACATGATCGATATCGGCGATAACCGAAGGGTTCCCATCGAGGTCGGTGCGCACGAACAGGATACCGGTATCTGGTTCCGCCGGTTTAAAGGTCATGGTACAGTTGTTGCCGGTATGGAGTCCGATTCCTGACATTGAAATTGCAGTTTTTACAGTCCGTTGTTTTTGGTACATAATCTCATTTTAAATAAAGTTAATTTGAGCCGATTATAGGCATTCTTGGG
>JBDRQG010000258.1:0-7259 GCA_043826475.1 bacterium | reverse complement strand
TGCGTTTTCAAACATACCTTGACCAGCATCAGCATAACCGGCACTTCAATTAAAACTCCGACTACGGTAGCCATCGCAGCCCCCGAGCCTAAACCGAACAAAACGACCGCAGTGGCAATCGCTACTTCAAAATGATTCGAGGCAGCAATCATCGCCGCCGGTGCAGCATCTTCATAGCGGAGTTTTAACAGTCTGGCTCCAAAATAACCGATGATAAAAATTACTACTGTCTGTATAAATAATGGAATGCCAATTAAAACTATATCAAGGGGCTGCTGTATTAAAATATTTCCTTTAAGAACAAACAATACAACCAGCGTAGTAAGGAGGGCGATAATTGATATGGGCGTTAAGCGATGCAGAAAGATCCGGTTGAAATATTCTACCCCTTTGGATTTCAGGATTTTCTTTCGTACATAGTAGCCGCTAATCAATGGCAGTCCGACATAAATCAAAACTGACAGCAAAATCGTTTCCCAGGGAATCGGCATTTGGTTGACTGATAAAAGCAATCCACCAAGAGGGGCATATAGGAAAAGCATTAAAAGAGAATTAACAGCCACCATCACAAGAGTGAGAGCATCATTGCCTCTGGCCAGATAACCCCACATGAGAACCATAGCTGTACACGGCGCAATACCGAGTAAAATAGCCCCGGAGATATAAGAACGATAAGTTTCAACTGTTTCGCCGTGAATTATTTCTGTACCCGGAATAAAATCCCTGAATAGATAACCTAAAAAGAAATAGGCAATAGCGTACATAGTAAATGGCTTTATCAGCCAGTTTATTACCAAAGTTAAAAAAACCGGTTTTGGTGTTTTAGCCGCCGCTTTGATCCGGGAGAAATCTATTTTGACCATGATAGGAAACATCATAAAAAAGAGACAGATAGCAATCGGGATAGAAACCTGGGCATAAGAAAATTTATCCAGATAGACGCCCGCCTCGGGAATGAGGTAACCAATAACAGTTCCGAACACAATCGCCAGCCCTACCCAGACGGTCAAGTATCTTTCAAAAAATGACAAACCTTTGTCTGACATATAAACCTCTAAAATTAATTATTTACACAATTACATTTTTCATGATTTTCGAGCTTTTGAAGATCACTTGCAAACGGCTTTTTATCCGATTCAGCCAGTAGAAGCTCAAAAACCAGATTCATCGATTTGGTTCCCAATATTTTCAATTTATAAAATACCCATTTTCCCTGCCGCTTATCTGTTACAAGGCCAAATAATTTGAGCCGCGACATCTGCCGGGAGACTGTTGACTGGGGCAGACTTAAAACCTCGGTAATATCGCAAATACATAGTTCTCCCTTTGTAAGGAGTATTAAAATTCTGAGCCGGGTTGGATCAGATAGGGTTTTAAAAAGGTCCGTTATATTTGCATTCATATCCATATATCCGCATATACGAATATATTATTCAATTGTCAACCTAAATTTTCTTACACTTATCTGTATTAATCATAAATTAATGCCATATTTATTATTAATTATTACATATTTTAGAACTTTAACAGGACAATTTTTGTTTTATTTATTAATCCTAAAGGAACTATTGCTGTATAATACAATATAAAAGAGGATAGAATAGGTAAAAAAGTACTAAAGATATAACCAAATTTATTGATTTTAAAGCAACTATAGCATATTTTAGAAAAAAGATAATTAAATGTATAACAACTACCCGGAAGAGAGGATTCAACCAATGAGAAAAGCAATGGGAATTATTCTGATTGCCGCAATCTGTTTGACTTTTGGATTTATTCAAGTTCAGGCTGGTGAGGGCTGTGCAAGCAACGATAAAACAACCTCAGCCAACGCTTCGAGCAAATCATGCGCCGCTGGTGATGCCACCGCCAAACTTACCGGCTCAAATGCCGCTTGTGATGCCGCTAAAGCCGCTTACTGCACTCCTGAAGAATGCGCCGAATGGTCGAAACTTTGTGAAAAGTATAATGGTAAATGCGAAAACCGCACTATCTCCATCAAAGGTATGACCTGCGCTGGCTGTGAAAATGACGTTAAAACCACTCTTATGAAAGTTGACGGCGTTCTCGAAGTCTTAAAAGTCAGCCATACGAATGAAGTTGCTATTGTTTGTGTGGATCCTGTAAAGATGAGCGACAATACTTCGCTAATCACCCCGGTTGTAAATAAAGGCTATAAAGCAGAAATTATTCCTGCCGTAGCTACAACTGAAACCTCTGCTGATTCTAAAAAGGCCGCTTGTGCCAACACCTGCACAGCAGCTCAGCAAAAAGCTTGCGGTGCCTCTAAAACAGATCATCCTGACGTGAAAAAAGAAGAGACCCAAAAAGATCATTAATAGTTTTTGGTGAGTAAATAATATTAAGCGGGAGAAAATCTCCCGCTTTTTTTTATGTCAAATATTTTAAACTGCTAATAAGAATATTTTTCTTATGTAGCGTCTTTAAGATGGATTTGTTATACTGATTAATTATGAAAATTAGAATTCTAAAATTACTGATCTTAACACTTCTTTTCTTTGGAATTTCCGCAGGTACCAAAGCGGCCAAGTATGCCGGTGATGCTTTTACCCTTGGAGCCGGAGGACGGGGATTAGCCCTGGGTGGAGCTGTTATTGCCGGTCCTTTTGATGCCACGACTCCTTATTGGAATCCAGCCGGTATGAACAAGCTTCAGGGACGATATATTACGGCTATGCATGCTGAGACATTCGGCTCGCTTCTGAATCATGATTATGTCGGCTACGTTGATGCCCGCCCTCGGGAAAATTCATTTATCAAAGCCTTTGGATTTTATATTTATTATCTTGGCGGGGGGGGCATCAAGATAACCCAGCTTAACGAATTTAACCGCCCTTATGTTGTCTCCGAGGAATCACATGGTGATTTTTTATTCGCAGCCGCTTTATCTGGTAAGATAGGAAACCGTCTGGACTTTGGAATAACAGCGAAAATTATCTATCGCGATATTGGAACAGAAACCGGTAAAGGACTCACGCTGGATGCCGGTATTTTGTATGGTATAACCAGCCAGGCTTCGCTGGGATTGATGGTCAGTGATATCACTTCAGGATTTATCCGATACTCCGGTGAGACATTCGGCAAGGGAGCCAATACCGAATCAATTTATCCGACAATTAAACCGGGCTTTGCATATGAATATAAATATTCAGATTTTATCGGACGATTCCTGATGAGCGGCGATATAAAATTTGAGAAACTAGGGGATGCTGCTCAATATTCCAGCGGTTCATTTTCAATGGATACACATTATGGCTGGGAACTGAGTTATCGAGAGCTGCTTTTTGGACGAGCTGGTTTTGACATCGGGAGATTTACTTCCGGCGCCGGCGTTAATATCAAAAATATCATAATCGACCTGGCTTATTTGCATCACAGCGAACTGGATGAAACCTACCGGGTCAGTGCGGCTTACAGGTTTTAATCTCTGCCTAATAATCCCGCATTTATCTTAACAATTATCCCGTCATCACAGGCGACCCAGGCATGATTTCTGTCAGGAAATGAAATATCGCGCATGGTGATAACAAGGGGTGATTCCTCAGTAAACCAGGTGGTTCCTCCATTCAGAGTAGACCTGATGGTACCGTAATCTCCGACTGCAATACCAGTTTGATTATCAAAGAAATCTATATTTCGCAACACATAATCTGTTTTACTATCCTGCTCTGACCATGTTGCACCATAATCAGTTGTGGTACGGATATGGCCTCCCACTCCTACCGTCCAGCAATGCTGGCCATCGGGAGATGCAACTCCCATTAGGGGATTAGGGCTAAGTACAGCACCTTCCTCAAAGTTACCACCATCGTTGGAAGAAATCATTATTCTTCCTCCCATACCAACGACATAGATGTTATTATTTACATAACAAACATCAGATGCTACGAGCGAATTGCTTTTATAAGCCCATATAGCTCCCCCGTCATCGGAAGCATAGATCAGATTATTCCCGGCGATAACTCCGTTCTGTATATCAGAAAAACAGACTGAATAAATATCATTAATACTACTATAAGGAATCAAATCCCAATTTTGCCCGCCATCGGTGGTCGACAAAATTATACCATGATAGCCAATTATCCAGCCATTGGTTTCATTAATAAAATAGACATCTTTAAAATTAGATCCAAAAATATTTATCGCGTTCCATGTATTGCCGCTATCGGTGGTATGAATAATAGTACCATAATCGCCAACCGCCCAGCCTACTGCAGCATTAACAAAGTAAATTCCATATAGGTTATTTGTAGTTGGTGTTGTCTGGGTTTTAATCAACGGCTCAGGTATAATGCCACCGTTATCTGTAACTTTTTTTTCACTACAACTATAGAATAATGTACTGATAAGTAGTGCAGATAATATAACAATCTTTAATTTCCCCATAATACCTCAGAGTAATTTTTAATACGTTGATAAATAATGGAATCAAATATGAAGCTTTTTGTCAAGTAGAGATGCCTAAAATTCAAATCCAGCCCTGAAATATAGGCGGTCAATTTCATCTTCGGTAATACCGTAACCAACTTCAAAAGGACCTATCGGAGAATCAAGTGAAAGGAAAAGGCCAAAAGCAGGGCTAAGATCAATCAGTTTGATTTCATCGACTCTCCCGAAAACATTCCCCAGTTCAAAGCGGCTGCTTAGATAAAGCCATAGAGGGAGTTTAATTCTTAATTCATGACTCATCATAAACATTTTATCCCCGGCTAATTGATCGGCTCTAAAACCAGAAAGAGAATGCATTCCTCCCAGAAAAAAACTTTCCGAGAGAGGCAGCCCTGATCTGGAGGCGCCAAGTTCAAATTTTGGATGATAATTGACTTTATCACCGAACGGGAAATAGGATTCGATCGATGTATAAAAACGAGTGAAATCAACATCACCCCCCAATATTCTTCCTGCAAATTTTAATTCAAAAAAATGTTTTTTCCCGGAATTTGGAAACGGGATCCGATCAAAATTTTCGACTAATGATTCAAGCTTGAAAATTCTCAAACCGAATTTTTCTACTCTTTCAGGACTACCCTCTCTATATTCCAGTTCTTCAAATGTCAGCCCGGCTGTTACCGTTCCCAGCCTTGAAATCTGCTGCCCCAAACTCATCTCCAAACCGGTTTTGTATTCACTATGCTTACCGGTTAAAGAATCTTCAGTGTTGTAAATATGACGGTTCAGAAATGAATGATAAAAATGTATCTTACCTGTCAGGTAAGTTGAAAAAATCCGATCAGCTTTCAGGTGGGCAAAATAATTCTGGCGGTCAGGAGAATAGCGGGCATGGGTCAGAAATTCCAGGCCAATCCCAGCCAGGTTGTCATCAAGAGCCTCAACAAATTCTTCAGAATCATACTCATCATCCCAGTGCCACCCCAGACGCATCTGGGAGAAATCTTTCTCTTCAACTCTGATTAAAACAACCGCCTCCCCCTGATCGGGGATAAGATCAATCGTCACTCTATCGAAGAGGTCGGTGCCATAGATATTATTAATACCTTGTGCCGCCAGTCGGGTGGAATAGGGTTGGCCTATTTTAATTGGGAATAAGGACCTGATAAACCAGTGGCGGGTGCGATTGGTTTCTTCGATCCGGACATCTTTTACGATAGCTTCATCGATATCAAAAGTAATTGTTTTATTAATGTTTTCTATTTTTACTTCTTTAATGTTAACCAGATCATATTTAAATTGATGATAAAAATCTTTAATATTCTCGATTCCCTTCTTGAGATTCTCGGGAGTAATCAATGAATCAGTCAGATTTATCTCGGCCAGTAAAGTGGAATCATTAAAAGCCTTATTCCCTTCGAAGGCAAATTCATACTCGCTCATTTTTAAATGATAGAAGCCATTTAACGACAAAATCATATCAGTCAAATTTATATCATATTTCAACCTGTTTTCGATAACAGCGTCCAGCTGGTATAGGCCTTGCCTCTTACAAATTTCCTTTAAGCGGTAAACAAGCTCATAGTAAGTGAGTGACTGATTCAAAAACTCTTTTTCACAATCAGCCCTGAGACCAATCAACTCATCATTAAGATTAATTTCACTGAAAAAATAAATAAGACTATCGTTTAAGCGTTGAAGTTTCACTATAATTTTTTCGGCAGCAGCTTGACCGACAAGATGGCCATGATTTATAATAGTATCAATAAATTTGAAATCAGCCGCCTGGATATTATCGCTCACCGGGGAGATAACAAAATCGGCATCTCTTAAATTCCGCAAAAGATTATCAGCGGTCATAATTGAGGTGGCCTGGTTTGCTATATCAACCGGGGTTACCAACTGCTCCTTATCAACCAGGGGCGAAGAAGTATTGATAGCCACAACAAAATTATTATCGGGAGTTAATTGCCTGACAATTTTAACCGGAATTGGGTTGACCATCCCACCGTCCATTAACAGCTTACCATTCATCTCTAATCCGGTAAAAGCGAGAGGATAGGCCATCGTTGCCCGCATGGCATCAGCAATAGAACCATTGTTGAGTACTACTTCTTTACCGGTTACCATATCGGTTGTTACCGTTGCAAATGGGATTGGAAGCCTGCTAAAATCACCCGCAGACAAATAGGTAGCTTCGGTAGTAAGCTGAGTCAGCAGCTCGGTCAATTTCTGTCCAGCGGTCCAGGCTTGAGGGATAACCGGGACAATGCCCCTGAATCTGATATTTAAAAGATCTCTTCCCCGTTCTCTTCGCTGAGTCTGGAACATGGTTGAGCGAGCTGGAGTGTTAGAAAATAGCTTATTGAAATCTAATCTATTCGCAACACTTTTTAATTGATCAGGTGTATAGCCGGAGGCATATAAACCTCCAATAATTCCGCCAATTGATGTTCCGGCAATGGCCGCAACGGAAATTCCTTTTTCTTCAAAAGCCTCCAAAACGCCGATAGTGGCCAGACCTCTCGCTCCTCCACCGGATAGCGCCAGTTTTACCTCATAAGGGGGTCTGGCATCATAAGGATCTAATCCATCCAGTCCACCAATCCGGATTTTTTCTGAATTCCCAGCGACTGAAATAGTTGTAATTATCAGAAAGAAAATAGTATATAAAATAATTTTCACTTGCCAATCCGTTATCCAAGTAGGTTCATTAACCAAATACATTATTTAAGGGATAATACAATGCCGCTCTCCAGGATGGAATTAAAAAATGTAAAATCCTTGCTTACCAAAAAAGGGCGGAATACTACCAAAATGTTTATAGCCGAGGGTATCCGTCTTATGGA
>JBDRQG010000257.1:0-5255 GCA_043826475.1 bacterium | reverse complement strand
AACCTGACGGGCGATTAGCATTGGAACATATTGTCCCTGCTTGAGCAGTTCTACCATTTTTCTACCACGATTGAGCTGCTTCAAAGTTGCTTCATCCAAATCGGAACCGAACTGGGTAAAAGCCTCCAATTCACGGAACTGAGCCAGATCAAGTTTTAATTTACCGGCAACCTGCTTCATCATCTTGGTCTGAGCATTACCGCCTACACGAGAGACTGAAATACCCACGTTGATAGCGGGACGAACACCGGCAAAGAACAATTCCCCTTCAAGGAAGATCTGTCCATCAGTAATCGAAATCACGTTAGTTGGAATATATGCGGATACGTCACCTGCCTGAGTTTCAATAATCGGCAGGGCTGTCATCGAACCGCCGCCAAGCGCATCGGATAATTTTGCCGCACGCTCTAGAAGACGGGAGTGGCAGTAGAAAACGTCACCCGGATAGGCTTCACGACCCGGAGGACGGCGAAGCAGCAGCGACAACTGACGATATGACTGTGCCTGTTTGGAAAGATCATCATAAACAACAAGAGCATGACCGCCGTTATACATAAATTCTTCACCCATCGCACAACCGGCGTAAGGGGCAATGTACTGAAGTGGAGCTGGATCAGTGGCGCAGGCCGTTACTACCGTAGTGTATTCCATAGCACCGTTCAGACGAAGATTCTCCACCACCTGGGCAACAGTTGAATTTTTCTGTCCAATAGCAACATAGATACATTTTACACCAGTATGTTTCTGATTGATAATAGCATCCAGCACTAAGGCGGTCTTACCAGTTTGACGGTCGCCAATAACCAATTCACGCTGTCCACGGCCAATCGGGATCATAGAATCAATAGCTTTTAAACCGGTTTGAAGCGGTTCTTTTACCGGTTGGCGTTGAACTACACCCGGGGCATTACCTTCGATAACACGGAACTTATCGGTTACGATCGGTCCCTTGCCGTCCAGAGGCTGCCCCAGTGGATTTACTACCCGGCCAAGGAGAGCATCACCAACTGGAACCTGAGCAACTTTGCCGGTCCGGCGGACTGTGTCCCCTTCTTTAATCATAGTGTCGGAGCCAAAAATAGCGGCACCCACGTTATCTTCTTCGAGGTTGAGCACCAGGCCCAAAATATCACCGGGGAACTGAATGAGCTCGGACATCTGGACATCTTCCAATCCCCAAATGCGGGCGATACCATCGCCAACCTGGAGTACTGTACCTACCGACTCCATCTCGAGCTTGGTTTCATATTTCTCCAGCTCTTTTCTAATTACTGATGAAACTTCTTCGGGGTTAAGACCCATTTCCGAACTCCTGTATTTACATGCATCGCATGTCTTATTTCTACATCCTGATTTTTATCTTCAGGATTTATTCTCAACTTTCAAATAGTCCAAAAACTATATAAGCAGCAAAGCCGCTGTTGTCGGTTAAACCACCTTAACTTTGGTTAATTGTTCCTCAATCATATCCAGACCGTGTCGCACCGAACCGTCAATGATTTCATTATGCATGATAACAATCATTCCACCCATAATCGCCGGCTTGATTTTTTCTTCAAGCGTAATTTTGAGGCTGGTTTTGGTTATCAGCTTAGCAATTAATTTGCTGCGCTGATCATCGGTCAGAGGATGGGCTGTTATAACCGTTACACGAGCCTCGCCTTTTTCTGCTTCAACGAGGCGGATGAAGTCATCGATTATTTCAAGCAGATATTTTATCCGGTGCTTATCCACCAGCACAATCAGAAATTCGACAAATAACCGATGAAGCCGTTTGCTGAAAATATTCCGGAGTAATTCCAGCTTGTGTTCTTCAAGAACCTGAGGAGCATTAAGAAAGTTTAACAGGGTGTTATCGCTCTCTATGATCTTTTTCAGGCCTTCAAGCTCGATGTGCGCCCTATCAATGACCCCTTTACCTTTGGCAGCCATAAACAACGCCTGAGCATATTTTCGTGCAACTTCCTGTGCTATCATGTACGGCCTTTAGGCTTTCTCAACGTTTTCAATAAATCGGCCGATCAATTCCCGGTCTTTCTGGTCATCCAGCTTTTGAGCCAGAAGTTTTTCGGCGGCATTCATTGTAATTGCAATCATCTCATTTTTGAGCTGAACTTTGGCTTTGGCGATGTCGTGCTGAAGATCGGCTTTGGATTTGGCATCCAGTTCCCGGACTTTCTCGCGGGCATCGGATTCAATCTTAGTCGCAATCTTCTTGCCCTCATCAACCGCCTCCACCAGTTTAGCCCGGCGTTCGGCATCGATATTTTTGAGCTTGGCTTCATATTCAGCAGCCAGACTATCTATCCGAGCCTTCTCGTTTTCGATATTCTGGAATTCGTCTTTGATTTTCTGCCGACGTTCTTCGAGCAAAGCCAGCAACGGTCCCCAGGCAAATTTCTTAAGGATCCAAACCGTGATAAGGAACCCGACGGCATGAGTCAGAAGCTGTTGTATTGATACATCCATTATTATTCCTGGTTTTTTAAATACCCATCAATAATGACAGGTATTGGATCGTTACTTAGTGACCGAAGTTTCCGCTTGCCAGAATATAAACGATAAAGACATAAATCGTCAGAGCTTCAATAAAAGCCGCACCGATGATCATTGCTGTCTGAATTTTACCGGCGGCTTCGGGCTGACGACCCATAGCTTCCATGGCGGAACCAACTGCTTTACCAATACCTAAACCGGAACCAATAGCGGCCAAGCCAACTGCTAACGGGGCTGAAAGGGCCAACATTGATTGATAATCCATCATTTCCTCCTAAGGGATTCTAAATTATTAGTTACAAATATTTTTTTCATATTCATTCAACCTAATGTGCATGCTCCTCATGAGGCAGCATTAACAATATATAAATGGTCGATAACAACGTAAATACCAGCGCCTGAATGGACGACAACAATAGCCCCAGAAAATAGAATGGGATCTGAAGCGGAACTCCCACCGGGGAGAAAGCAAGTATTGCAACACCCAGACCGACAAAGACGGCAATCAGGGTATCCTCACCGGTAATGTTGCCAAACAAACGTAAGGCAAGACTAAAAGGCTTCGCTAATTCACCAATAATGTGAAGTGGGAACAACAAAGGTACCATGCACCAGCTAATCACATCTGCTGGACTTCCGGCCAAATGGTGCAGATAACCGCCAATTCCCAACCTGCTTATTCCGGTCCATTGCGCATAAAGGAAAACAACAATCGCCAAGGAAGCGGTAATGTTCAGGCTTGTCGATGGCGAGTGACCAAGAGGTATCATCCCGATCCAGTTATTAACCAAAATATAGAAAAAGAGGGTTCCCAAAAACGGGACATATTTTTTGGCGTCATCACCGAGAATGGAATGGATAAAATTATACATTCCCTCCACCATCATTTCTATAGCATTCTGGAATGGTCCCGGGATCATCTGGCGTTTTCTATATACGGACATTGAGACAACAATCAGGAAAAGGGCAACTGCAAAAGCATAAATAACATTCACCCATTCACTTGACCAGGCTCCGATATATTCTGAGAGATAGGTAATGGCATTGGGTAGATGCGGCGCACCGCCTTTATGCTCTTCACCACCGGCAGCGATCAGAAAGGGTGCAAAATTTGTCATTATAACGGAGATTGTATAGTTAAAAAAGGTTAGCATTATAGTGCCCCTTCAAGATGTTCATCTTTTTGGGTTTTGTTGTCCAAACCAAACAACGCCCGACTGATTACTTTTAAAATTATCACGGCCAGAGGAATCGAAAATCCAATAACGAGATGTTCTACTTTAAAAACATCAACCTTCAACAAAAAATAACCCGAGACATATAGTAAGGGGAATTTTACCAAAGCCAGACCCGCCACTTTCATTTTATCGATTTCACCCGGCTTGATAGCCGCTTTTACCAGAACTGTAAGAAAGATCAGATTGATTATAGCCCAGACACCGCCGGAAAAGATTGCCAAACTATTATAAACTCCGAAATAATAGACACCAAAAACAAAAACAATCAGTAATACAATGCTGGTTGTTTTAATAGTTCGGTCAACAAAATCAAGGCTCAGATTTTCTGTCATTGTCGTCATCACTCTCTGCTGAGGATGCCTTTCTAATAACCTGAACGATCTCAAGTCCTGCGGCTGCAATCCCCATAAATACGCCAAGAGCCGCTAAATACGGCTTGGTCCCGAACTTCCCATCGAGCCACCAACCAACGATGTAGCCAATTAGTGGTCCGGCTAAAAGAAGTCCCGGAATTGCGGCATACAGACTCATTTGTTTTATTTCCCAACGCGATTTTTCATCGGAGTTGGGCTTTAACAAGCTCATAATAGCCTGCCATCAAATTTAATTTGCCAATATATTGGACTCATTTTGTAAGTCAAGATATTTTTTTCACAAGCTTTCCTGAAATTCAAGACAAATTTTTACCTGTTTTTGACCCAAAAAAAAACTCGTAGCAATGACAATCAGGACAAATCAGGTTTATTTTATGTCATTGCATCTGATTGTAATACAACAAAATAACAAATACTACCCAATAGTACTTTAAGTTTGGAATATATCTTCTTCGTTAGAGATTATCAACATAAAACTCACAATCGGTGAATTTAACATTATTGAAATAATTACCCCATATTAGTTATTTTATATTATGCCTTATTATTAATGATAAGGCATAATTTGCACGAGGGTTGAAATCCTTTTAAGCAGGTAAAGAAACCCCTTCAAACAGGAGTAGGAATTTAGATCGAAACCCATGCGGTTTAGACACTGGATTCTGCCTTTGTCATTCCCGGCTTGACCGGAAGTCCACAAATTGTCATTCCTGCGAAAGCAGGAATCCATGCTTTTATTTATATGTGCGGCAGTATATCAGGCAATGCTTGTTTGACAAACCCCATAAATCCCTTATCTTATAACCAAGAGCAAGGTGACCATGAAGAAAATATTACTGACAATGCTATTTGTTTTATTTCCGCTTTTAAAATCATACGCTGAACTTCCTGAATTAATAATTAAAATTCCATCAGACACAACTCATACATTATTTGGTAATAGGATTGAACCAGTTGGCGATCAAAATGGTGACGGATATAGTGATTTTTTAGCTTTTGACTATGGTGATAGAGTATTCCTATTCCTTGGTGGTGATCCACCCGACACACTCCCAATATTAACATTTGAGAATTGCAGTGATAGATTTTCAAATGTTGGTGATTTGAATGGGGATTATATTGATGATTACGCTATACCAATTATCTT
>JBDRQG010000256.1:0-2014 GCA_043826475.1 bacterium | reverse complement strand
AGCGGAATCCGAATCAATGGCCTGCTTACCAGCAAATACCAGATCGAAATTGCCAATTTTTTTCAGGCCAGCAGCCAGAATTTTACCGATTGCCTGCTGATCGGAGCCTTCAAAAGCATTATCACACAACAAATAGGCATTATCCACGCCGAGAGCGAGACAGTTTCTCAAAGCCGAATCGGTACGATCAGTTCCGACAGAGATAACCGATGTTTCCCCGCCATGCTTTTCCTTAAGCCGAAGGGCTTCTTCAACAGCATATTCATCAAAGGGATTAACTGTACCGGGGCCCTGGGGAAGGACCACCTGATTGGCGGCTTCATCAACTTTTATAAGGGCAATTTCGGGAACCTGTTTGATCAAAACGACGATATTCATCATAACTCCATAGTTGTTTATTCACCTATCAATTGGAGAATATCAGCAATCCGGGTCAAATTGTCAAGCGAAGACGGATTTTTGAAATGTTTTAGTAATTTGATAAATTCAGAAAAAAGTAGACAATATTATAGATTAATCGCAGATTTACTATTTGCCGTTTTCAATGGCATCAGCGGCGGCTTTTTGTTCGGCCTCTTTTTTTGTATTCCCTTTTCCCCGGCCAATAACATCCCCCCCGACATTCACTTCAACAGTGAATATCTTAGCATGATCCGGCCCCTCCTCGGAGATAACGTCATACCTTGGCATCCCGTTTCCCTGGGCCTGAATCTGCTCCAAAAGCTCCCCTTTGAAGTTTCGGCGGGAAGAATCAGACAAAACCTTATCTTTATGCACATAAATAAGTCGAAGTACCACATCCCGGGCGGCATCAAGTCCCCCGTCAAGAAAGACAGCCCCCAAAATCGACTCGAAAGCATCAGATACTATCGATGGCCGCTCTCTTCCACCACATCGATCCTCTTCGGGAGCCAACAGGAGATGCTGGTTCAAACCGCAGTCTATAGCCAGTTCGGCAAGTGTGGTTTCACTGACCAGCAACGCTTTGGTTTTGGTCAACTCTCCTTCGTACAAATCCGGATGATCATTAAAAAGCTGTTCAGCAATAATTAAACCTAAAACGGAGTCACCCAAAAATTCAAGGCGTTCATTGGACTGATTATTTTGGAATTTGGAATAAGAATAGGAGCGGTGCGTTAAGCTCAACAAGAGTCGGTTGTGATCGTGAAAATGATAGCCAATAATATCCTGAACCTTATCAAGGCATATTTTTTCAGTATTTTTATCGCTATTTAAGATCTTTTTTAATTTATCCCAGATGCCCATCTACGGTTTGCCGTCTAATTTGCCTACCACCAGGGAGACGTTATGTCCGCCGAATCCAAATGAATTTGACATGGCATAGTTTACTTTACAATCGCGGCTTTCTCCTCTCACATAATCTAAATCGCATTCTTCATCTGGATTATCAAGATTGATTGTACTGTGAACTTTGCTCTGCTCAATTGTCTTTAATGCCACCACCAATTCGACCGCACCAGCTGACCCAAGAAGATGGCCAATCATCGACTTGGTGGAATTGCAGGGAATCTTATAAGCGTGATCGCCTAAAACTTCTTTAATTGCTCTCGTTTCAGAGATATCCCCAAGGCTAGTTGAAGTGCCATGGGTATTGATATACCCAACCTGATCCGCATTTATCCTGGCATCCTCAAGAGCGGTAGCCATAGCTCTTTTGGCGCCGTGTCCATCAGGAGCGGGGGCGGTCATATGGTAGGCATCAGCGGTCATTCCGCTGCCCAGGATTTCACCATATATTTTGGCCCCTCTCTTTTTAGCATGTTCATACGATTCAAGGACAAGAATTCCAGATCCCTCTCCCATAACAAATCCGTCACGGTCCCTGTCAAAAGGACGAGAGGCGCGTTCCGGGTCATCATTTCTGGTGGAGAGGGCTTTAGCCTGACAGAATCCTGCCAGAGCTGTCGGGGTTATGGTTGCTTCAGAGCCGCCGCACACCATTACATCAGCCGTTCCCCGTTGGATCAGGTACATGGAATTCGAAATGGCATGG
>JBDRQG010000255.1:0-3417 GCA_043826475.1 bacterium | reverse complement strand
GACGTTATATTATTACAATTATTTTTATTTTAGTTCTCTCTGTAGTTGTAAATGCCCAAACGCCGACTACTTTTGATCAAGCCAAAGAGCTTTCAATTCAGCAAAACAAAACGATCCTGCTGGAATTTTTCCGAGAGGATTGAGAGTACTGCGAATTAGCCGCTCGTGAAGTGGAATCAGAAGATGTTGTAAAAGAGGCATTGAAAGATGTCATCCATCTCCCTCTCAATGTCAAAAAGGGAGGAGAGAAACTTGGCGGCATTTATCATGCCGGGCCATACTACCCACTGTTTGTCCTGACCAATAGCAAAGGCGAGGTTATCTATCGCTGGGAGGGTTACACGACTGCCGACAGATTTATTGGCTCCCTAAAGTTAGGCTTATCCGATATGACAACAATAGATGAACGGGTGCAGCGAAATATAAATAACCCCAACAAGCGTGATATCAATTTTCTTGCCAAATATTATTCTGATATTGGTGAATATATGGAATCAAACAAATATTATCGTATGACGGAAAAATTAAGTGGTAATGCTGCACGGGATAACTTGCTTCTGATTCTTCAGAATTATGCTGATGCTGTCTGGAACAACAAGCTCCCCTTTGATTCGATATTTACACCTGCTGATGATATTATTAATTCAAAACGAGCACTAAAAAACAACATTAGAAAAGTGGCAATGCTGATAACCAATCTGGCTCGTAAAAAGGAGCGCACCGATGACATCGGCAAATATCTTCTGGCGGGGATCGATGCTACCGCCAATAATCAGAATGAAAAGATAAAAGAGTATCATTATTTAATCAAAGCCGACTACGAGCTTTATATTAATAAAGATACCGCGCAAGCTATCAGTCAAATGCAGTTAAGTATGGGGGAGGGGTGGCAGAAGGATCCATCAAAATATTATATCTACGGGAAGTGGTGTTTCGACCACAGAATAAATTTACCTGAAGCTGAAAAATATGTCCGCATTGCCTGCCAGAAAGCCACTGAAGGAATTTTCCGTGGTAAGCATCTTAGCTTGTTAGCTGAAATCTGTTATGCACAGGGAAATACTACCGAAGCCATCACACAAATTAATCAGGCGATCGAAAACGACCCTGAAAACGAATCTTATCAAACGCGATTAGAACAATTCGAAATTAAGAAGTAGAATAGGAACCCGATGCGATCCTGCTATTATAAAATTTATACTAAATCCCCTTGCCTAACAGCCAGCTCAATTCAAAAACAAATTCCGGTCCGCTGAAATTATAACTGTCACCGATAGGTTCATTAAAATCAGATATAAGATTGTATCCAATGACAATGCCCAGCATAAAATTACGCCCAGCAACTACATCCAACCCAACTCCCATTTGCCCGCCGATGGCTAATTCTGTTCTTGAAGTAATAATATCTGCATTTGCAGAATTACTGGTGGATTGGGAGCCAAAATATGGACCAATCCCAACCTTGTAGTAAGGTCTGAGAGGTGAAACAAGTGAAGATTTCAGATAGTAGTGTTTTACGCCTATAAGCAGCGATGTAACTGCAGCGGTTTCGGATAGATTATCTGAAGTGTTGGTACTGGCTGTTATATCGAATTTTATTCCGTTGGCGCTAAAAGTTATTGCCAGGTTTTCAAGCAGCCAGTGCCCATAAGATAATCCGCCTACCAGACCGCTGTTCCCGATTGATATTTCCCCCCTGCCTAATGGAATCTCTGCCGGAGTCCTGTCGACGATATGCCAAATTCCCACCTTAAGGCACAATTGATGCCGCTTCTCAAGAGAGACAGCATTAGCGCATACGCTAAATATGAGTAATAAAAAAATTACCAGAAGCGGCTTTTTTCTCAATAGTATATTTCCCCAATTAGTTAAAGTATAATATACAATTTAATAGATTATTGTTGTAAGTAAACCAATTTATTTCCATATATTTATGCCATGCATTTGGCATCATCACCTATTTATTGTTGTGTCAGGTCTTGCTTATGGCTTGCCATAAGTGTGACCTGACACTATATTTTTACATGGGATTAAGATTTCCATCACAAAAATACGGGCAATGCTTCTTTGTTAGTACTACTTTTAAGGAATGGGAGAAGTTGGGTAACATAAAGGGATTTTATAAGGAATTATTAAAATCAATTGACTTCTGTCTGAAGAAATATTCGGCCAAATTGATTGGTTATGTATTTATGCCATCACATATCCATTTGTTAATTCTTATAAATGGAAATGATCTTGGCGATTTTATGAGGGATTTTAAGAAATATATTTCTCAAAAGGTTGCTGTTGATTTTGGTATTAAAGGGGGGATATGGATGCCGAGATATGACCGGGTAGTTATTCACAGCATAGAGGTCTTGAAGCAGAAGCTGGAATATATTCATTTAAACCCTGTAAGGGGTAATTTGGTAAGGAGTCAGGAAGACTGGGTTTGGTCTAGTGCAAAGGATTATCTCTCTGACAGGAGGGGTGAAATAAATATTTTTAAGGAATGGGTATGAGCAGGATTCTGTCAGGTCACACCCTGCTTCGCAGTGCAAGACCTGACAGAACAGGGAAATAAATATTAAAATATGGAGGTATAATAATGGAAAATGATGAAAAATTAAATGAAGATTTATTAGAGATTAAAAACAAATTGTTAAACGATCGAGCTTTTAAAGTAGAAATGCTATTTGATCTATTAGGTTTGACAATGAAAACTATTGGATGGGTCGGTGCTTTTTTTACAATATTGGTAATATATTTTGGGTATCAGTCATTAGGTGGAATTGCAAGGGATACAATGAATGATTTTCTTGAAGCTAAAGGACAAGAATTTGAAAGACAATTTGATAGATTATCGAATATCCCATCTTATGTGACTTATGCTACCAATATAATTGTGAATGATAGTAGTAATAATTTTGTACAACTACCCCTTTTCAATGATATTAAACGCCGGTCAACTTTTGAGGAATGTGAATGTATTATATCTCCGATTGAGTATAAAGGTGTAAGTATGGAATATACTATTACGCCAGACTCATTGAATGATATCCCTGGATTTAGAATTACATCAAAAAACAAAATTCCTGTTGGAGGAGTCGGTGTTGGCCATTCTCCTGGTTTCCCTACAAGGGAAGAAACTCCTGTTTCAAAAGCGAGAATCTTCATCTTTGCCAGTAGAAAACTTACATAGAGTATGAGAGGACATTTATACCCTTATCATTCAGAAGTTGTGTCAGGTCTTGCTCCACTTTAGTGGAGTGTGACCTGACACTATACTGCCCAATAATACATTTACTTACTCCCCACAAAAATCACTTGAATCCTTGCCCAAGAATGCCTATAATCGGCTCAAATTAACTTTATTTAAAATGAGATTATGTACCAAAAACAACGGACTGTAAAAACTGCAATTTCAATGTCAGG
>JBDRQG010000254.1:0-8884 GCA_043826475.1 bacterium | reverse complement strand
TGGCTGATTTCTTTGAGTTTGCTGAGATGATGTGCTGGGATGCTCTTACCCGGGATGAATCCTGCGGCGCTCATTTCCGCGAAGAACATCAATCGGCTGAAGGTGAAGCGGTGCGTAACGATAAAGATTATGCCCATATCTCCTGCTGGGAATTCAAGGGGGACGGCGTCAAGCCGGAGATGCATAAAGAAGAACTCGAATTTGAATTTGTAGAATTGGCGACAAGGAGTTATAAGTAATGAACCTTACTCTCTATGTCTGGCGTCAGAAAAACGCCAACGATAAAGGCAAACTCGTTCAGTACGAAGCCAAAAATGTTTCCACCCATATGTCCTTTCTGGAAATGCTCGATGTCGTCAATGAAGACCTGATCCTCAAAGGGGAAGATCCGATCGCTTTTGACCATGATTGCCGCGAGGGTATTTGCGGAATGTGCTCTATGGTTATCAATGGTATTCCTCACGGTCCCGAAAAAGGAACAACCGTTTGTCAGCTCCATATGCGGTATTTCAAAGATGGCGATAAAATTTATATCGAACCCTGGCGCGCCAGAGCCTTCCCCGTTTTGAAAGACCTCATTGTCGATCGCTCGGCTTTAGATCGGATCATTCAGGCGGGTGGATTTGTCTCTATCAACACCGGTGGTGCTCCCGATGCCAATGCGGTGCCTATTCCCAAAGCTGCGGCCGATACGGCTATGGATGCGGCGGCGTGTATTGGCTGTGGAGCCTGTGTGGCGGCCTGTAAAAATGCTTCTGCGATGCTGTTCGTAGCGGCCAAAGTTTGCCAATTTGTGAATTTACCACAGGGTAAAGTGGAAGCAACCGAGCGAGTACGCAATATGGTGGCCCAGATGGACGCCGAAGGATTCGGAGATTGCACGAATTATTTTGAATGCGAGGCGGCTTGCCCGAAAGAGATCCCGGTCAAATTCATCGCCCAAATGAATAGGGAATTTCTAAAGGCGAAGCTGGTGAAGTGATTGAACAAAACTTTGCGCCGTCAGGAAGCCCTTCCTGACGGTTTTTTTAATATATGTGTATAGAGTTTTTACTTCATTTCCCAAGCCAATTTTTTCCTGTATTAGCAACTAAAATGGAATCGATTAGATCAAGTTTAACAATCCATGTATAGTCAGGTGCTTTATTTATCCTACTTGATATCACTCCAATCGCTCGGTAAACATATTTATTTGTATCTGGAATTTCTTTAAAAACTATTCCACCACTCATTCCTTTATGATTAATATGATCCATCAGGTAAAGAAAATCATTTTCATAAGAAATTATTCCAGATGTTAATAGTGGATCACCTCTTTTGACAAATGGGAAAATATCAGGCTTTGCAAAACCAAATGCTAATAAATGATCACCAGCTGTTACTGAATCAGAAAACAAGCACCAACTCTTTGAAATTCCAGAAATCGTTAAATTATTTTTCAATAACTTTATAGGAATATCAAGTAATACAATGTCTAAAACTGTATTAGTATTATTTGTATAAGTCAAAAGTTTACTATTCCTTAGTGAATCAAATATACACATAGGTTCTTTAAAAATACTAAATAAATTACCACCTCTCTCAATAAATAATTCAATTTTGTATGCACTGTCGAATACATGATTTGCTGTTAGTAGGTATACTGAAGTATCCGAAGTATAATTGTACAATAAGATACCAGTACCATATCCTTTTCCTATATCTAAAGAATCGTATTTTTGAACTGCTACTAAACTTCTATTTGAAATTGCATCAAGACTGAACCCATTTGTTTGACATTTCGTCAAATTATAGAAAACTAAGATTATTATAATAGAAAAGTATATCTTTAATACAGCAAATCTAAACATAATTTCCTCCCGTTTATTTTTATCATTGTTAATTATACAAGTATCAACTTAAAAATTCAATCACTTTTCACTTTATACAATAAGGAGAGTAGATCTCTTGATCTACTCAATTTCAATACCTAAAGTTTCTGCTAATCATCAGCTTTTCCTGTTACTTCCTCAATGAATTCTATAGTAGGCTGAAATTCTTGAGAGTCGGTTGGCTGCCATACGATAAATCTGGGTAGCCCATCGCTTGCGATGGGTTTACTATTAATTTAGATTATATTTAATAAGAAAAGATGAACAGAAACACACCGCAAGCGGTGTGCTACCCAATCAATAAGGGCAGATGTGGACATCTGTCGCCACTATTATTACCATTACTAAAAAACCCCCACTGTTTAAGTAGGGGTTTTATTTTGTGGAGCTAGAGAGAATCGAACTCTCGACCTCTTGAATGCCATTCAAGCGCTCTCCCAACTGAGCTACAGCCCCATATTTTTATATGGGTCAAATGTCTATTGTCGAAAGTCAAGACTTTCGACCTACATAAATTTCAATTCAATTGTCGAAACCACAGGGGTCTCGACCTACAAAACTTAATCTAACAGGCAAGGCCTGTAACAGCCCAAACTATACTCAGTTAATCAACTTTTGTCAATAGCTATTTAAATTCCATATTTGATCATTATTTTTTGTATTTATTTCTAAAATTGGTACAACCTATTTATAAAAATTGAAATTTTTTATTAAGATATTAAAATCCTTATCTATTCTTAATTTTTAATTTACTAATAAAATCACTATTTAGTAAATGAGCCAACAAACTAATTTTAATAAAGTTACAGAAATCACAATACAATTTTCATGGATTATATTGGAAATAATTACTTTTATGTACACTTTAATCATTGCTAAGTGGAGTTATTTGAATAATTTATGCAAAATATTTCTTGTTTAATATTGAAATTAACTTATTTTATTTAAGGATAAAGTAGATGTCGAATGTCTATTGTCTGTAGTAACATTCGAGAGGAGTTCAGTTTGAAATCGTTATTTGCATCTTTGTTTGTATTATTAATAATTATCACCTCTCCTCTATATAACATAACCGCGGAAGAATATATTTTCGTTGACCTTGATGGTGATGGTCTGGACGACAACATCAAGGATAGAGATTTTAATGGCATCCCCGATTTCTCAGTTGATGTATTACCCCCTGTTGACGATGCAGAATCAACCGGCGGTTCCGGGATATTTGCATCAATGCCCCTTGCAGAAGTTGATGCCTCAGAGATAACTCCCAAATCAAAACTATTTGGAAGAAGTAAATTTAGCACCAGAAACCTTGGCTCAAATAGAGGAGGCTTCAGTTCCTCTGATGGATTTGGCCCGGATAGCGGATTGTCGGGCAGTTCATTTAGTGGAGTATGTGTCGGCCCTCAATGTCATTAAAAGAGTATGCATCACATGATTGACAAGCTTTGCAAACTTACATTCCCCTTCTTGATAATTTTATTGTCCCCTATTTTAGTACAGGCTGATTTTGGATATTCACTTGATCTTAGTAATGCCCAAACTGATAATGTCCTGAACGATTCCTCGGCAGTGGATTCTCCTATCAGATCAGGAGCAATCGGCATTCAATACTATCCAATCTCTCAATTAGAATTCTCAGGATCGTTTAAACATACTCTTTATGATGAGATAACCAATAGCGATGAGAGGGGTGATACAATCATAACTGATATCACCAATTCAGTATACGGTTTAAATACTACTTGGATACCTCTAAATCCGGATAACAAAACAAATCTTTATTTTAATACCAGTTTTGATCGGGTAAAATATAAGGATTCCAGTGCAACGGATTATGACAATATCATCCTTAAATTTATGGCCTCTATCGGATACCATTTCAGGCCAAATATTCATCTCCGAGCTGGAACGGAAATGACCAGTAATAATTATTTAAATGATGATAATATCGACGCTGATAATATTCAGATGGAGTTATTCACCGGTGTAAACTTCGCCCTGCCTGGTTCTAATAACCTTGATATTGAAGGCGGCTTTGCGATCACCAGTTTACAAGCAATTGAAGTTGATACCTTTGACATCAAACCCAACAACGTGGATTTGGTTGTTCCGGCCGAATATCTTGAAGACGCCAATATCCAAAATTTATATATCTCATCCCGTTTTTCCAGATCAATTGGTAAAAAAACCGGCATAAGCCTGACTTTTACCTATAGCAATTTCACCAATTCCGATAAATCCGTCATCCTCGATTATTCAACCAGCTTCCTCTCCCCCTGGTCATCGTTTTATGACGGCACATCGACTGTCTTTAAATTGAAAACATATTTAGTTCCGACCTTTGTAGTTACAACCGGCGCAGGATACTGGGATAAAAATTTCCTGAGAGCTATTGAAAGCATCAGAGAAGATTATGAAATAATTGAGATCGATCCCAGGAGTGGCGACACAATTCGCATTCCAACCAATGTACCCTGGTACACCGAACCCCAGGATACCAAATACCGATATGAATGGCTTTCAAGTTTCTATATAGATTTAACACGCCCAATCATGTTCCGTGAAATATTGATTGAGCCATCTTTTTCAGTTGTTTACAAGAAAAACAGTTCTACTTCTGATGCGTACGATTACTCCAGTACTACATTTACATTAGGGTTATCACTAAGTGGTAACTTTTAGATAAAATATATTTGTTTTTAAAATACATTATTGTGGATATTAGGATTTTTTCGATAAACTATAATCCGCAGAAGAAGAGAGGTTAACATGAATCCTTGCAAATGTACCGGACTGGTTGTACTGGGCATATTGCTGACAATGCTGATGACATCAGCCGCTTTTGCTGAAGAAGTTTATTCCATTGATCGTTCAATGGTTCCGCATGAAGTATTAAATGCACCGATTGAACCAGTAGAACCAGTTTTATCAGGTGGAGATCGTCAGGACTATGAGGGGATAATCAGATTATATGTGGTCGAACCTGATTCCCGCACTAAAGCATATGACAATAAAATCTATTTTAATGGTTTCCTTAATTTTGCTCTTAATACATCGGTAACATTGTCCAGCGGAGAAAGACAGCGGTGGTCAGGAACTTTTTCTTATGCTGGTTTATCAGGAAATAATGTAAAGGTTATAGCTGTTATGACAGATCCGACCCCGCAAGCAATAAATTATTCCGATCCACCTTCGGGTGCTCCATTTATTCCATATTATGTGGATGCCTGTTGTGAAGCAATATCTGGAGAGTCGGATAGTAATCACACTACTGAATACTCGACTCATACGGTCTTTGTAGAAGAGGGCACTGCCACATGGTGCCCGAGTTGTCCTGCAGCAAGAGATGCCCTTGCTATACTACATCATGGCGGAAATTATAACTTTCATTATGCCGCTATGATTGTTGATGTTAACACTGTTGCTGATAACAGAATGAATAACTACAATCTTTATTGGCTGCCGACTAGTTATGGTGATGGAGGTTTTGAAGTTAGAACGGGCTCAACGGGATTTACAACTATGTTAGCCAATAGTGAATCACGAGCCGTTAATGATGTTGGTTTACTGGTTGGTGTTGAATGGAATGAGGCCAAAGGGGGGATTGACATTGAATTGGCTTATGCCCATGAGACTCCTGTCAATACATTCATCACGGATATGGCAGCTCCTACCGGAGATGCAGATGCTCTTATAGGAACAACTCATGATTACACCTGCACCGCTACCGATGTTGAAGGGGATGAATTCTGGTACATGTATGACTGGGGTGATGGTGCAATTTCAGACTGGCTGGGTCCATATAATTCGGGTGATGATTGCGTCCAGTCTTATTCCTGGAATAATCTTGGGACTTATAGCGTTAAAGTAAAAGCCAGAGATATCTGGAATTATGAGACGACCTGGTCTCCCGTTACAGAAGTCAATGTATTCTGCTGCGAAGCTAGAGGAGATGTCGCCCCCCCCGGAGACGGCTCTGTTCTCGTAAATGATCTTGTTTTTTTAGTTAATTATATATTTAGAAGTGGAAATGCTCCTACATGTTTGGATGAAGGGGATTGTGCTTCACCTCCCGATGGAAACATTCTCGTAAATGATCTTGTTTGGTTAGTTAATTACGTTTTTAAAGGTGGAAATATCCCAGCCCCTTGTTAAGTAAATAACTTTATAAAAAAAGATGCCTGTTCATTATTATCGAGCAGGCATTTTTATAGCAAGCATTTTCAATAACTATCTAATTTTGATATTGCTTCAAAAAGGATCTGGTTTGAAAATTATTTTCCTTAGAAGAATCATTTGTTTTATTTTTATTATTCTCCTGCTATGTCCCGGAAATCTTTATTCCGGGGCAAATCAGAACAATAATATCTCGATATTTCCCCTGGATTTTTCACATAACCCAAATATTAATATAACAAATCCCGAAGATTATATAGGTTGGATTCGTATTTTTGTCGTTGAACCGGTTTCTCGATGGCTGGATGATCAAGGAAACAATTATCATTATGGCTTTCTTGATTTTGCCCTTGACTCAATTCTGATTCTTCCTGATGGTTCTCGTTCTTATACCTCATTTGACTGGGATGCTTCGTTATCAGGATTCGGAAACATTTCCGGCAGCAACATTATGGTCGTTGCGACTATGTTTAACAATACCCCTCACCAGTCCTACTCCTTCCCCCCCAGTTATAATCCTTTTACAGCTTATTATTCAGATGCCTGTGCCGCTGTGGTTAGTGGTGAATCAGATTCAAATAAAACCGCTTCCGGATTTACTCATACCGTGTTGGTTGAAGATGGTTCCAGCACCGGATGTTCAAGTTGTTCAATCACCAGCAACATGCTTAATTCCATCAAAAATACAGGAGATTATCCCTTTCAATTTATCTCATTAATAAGAAATGCCAATGAAAAAGCCAGAGTCAGAGTTGAGGATTTTTATAATATCTATGGCACCCCCACCTGTTGGGCTGATGGCGGAGATGAGGTTGTGCTTGGCGGTCAGACGGATGAACAGTTGTACAGGGATATGATTGAATCATGCGGCCAGCGTGAAGTCGCTGATCTTGGGCTGATTGTTGGCATGGATTGGATCGGTAATGCCAAAATTCATGTTGAGATAGCTGTTTCACATGGGACACCAGTCAATACCCCGCCTACTCCTTTCGGAACACCAACGGGCGAAAATCAACCCCTTCCCGAAACTAATTATGAGTATAATTTTACCGGTAATGATAATGAAGCAGACTGGCTCTACTATAAAGTAAACTGGGGAAATGGTGAAGAATTGGACTGGTTTGGTCCATTTGAATCTGGAGTCCCTATGGAGTTAGTCTATTCCTGGCCAAACACCGGTACATATAATATTTCTTTTAAATGTAAGGGACCCTGGAAATTTGAGAGTGACTGGTCACCCCCCCTGATTGTAGAAGTAACCAATTCCTGTTGCCAAATTCGGGGAGATGTAGCTTTCCCTAATGACGGAAATGTCCTTGTCAATGATCTTGTTTTTCTTGTTAATCACCTCTTCAAAGGGGGACCAACACCTGCCTGCGAAGATCATGGCGATTGCGCTAATCCCATTGATGGTAACATCTTCGTAAATGATTTGGTTTATCTCGTTAATTATATATTTAAAGGGGGTTCACCACCACCTGAATGTTAATTCAGAACTGTACTAACCGTAAAATGTTACTTTTCCAAGATACTGCGGGAACCATAATAGCAAGAACAAGTTATTAAAGTTAAGAAATGTATTTCGTTAATTTATTTATAGCAATATTAGATATATTTAGTATATTATATTGATGTTTATATTGTGTCATTTAACTGATGGAGATGTCATGCATAAATCGCTTCTTTATAAGGGAATAAAACAATTATTTCCATTTTGTGCTTCTTTCTTGTTTTTACTGATTATCAGCAGTCAGCTATCGGCTGAAATTCTTGAGCCAGAAAATCCGGGAGGTGAAGGCTGCTATACTCAGATTTTGTATGATTTAAAATATGGTCACCTCAAGGATCCAAACGCTTGCAGTCCAATGGGTCCCTGTGATGATGTTGGAACAAGAAATGCCCACATACCCGACTCTACTGTTCCATTAAAATTTATCAGAATATATTTTCATGTATTTCGCAATGATGATGGTACCAATGCGGCCGCAACCGAACAAAATGTAATTGATGCCGTTGCAGATATTAATGCTGATTATCTGTCATTGAGAATTCAGTTTGAATATCAAATGCGTTTTGTTAATTCTTCAGCTTACCGATATTTGACCGAAAACTATGAATTTGATCAAATGAAAAATGCATATGCTATCGGCCCGGATTCTCAGCTAAATGTTTTTGTAGCCTCTGTCAATGTTGGCGGTGAAGTATATTCTTATGGAACCTTTCCCTGGGATGGCGCTTGTTTAACAAAGACAGGTGGTATTGTTCTGAATAATACCCAGTTTCCACCATATAACCACCGTACTCTCACCCACGAAATCGGGCATAATCTTGGACTCTGGCATACATTTCACGGTGTCAGTGAAGTTTCAGAATGCGGACAATGTTATGAACCACCTAATCACCCGGAAAATGATTTAAGAGGGGATTTCTGCTCTGACACAGAACCTGCGCCAAGAAATTGGAATTGTGGAGCCTACGGAGGTAATGACCCCTGTGAAGACACCCCATGGGGTACTAATGAGTGGCATAACCATATGAGCTACAGTTCTTGTCGATATGAATTTACGCCGCAACAATGGGGAAGGATGCATTGCTGGACTGAAGATATTCTCAGCTCATGGCTGAATAACGTTAAATTTACCGCCGATACCATCTTTGGCGAAGTACCCCTTGATGTCCAATTTACAGGTACTACACCCAAAGTGGTGTTGGATTGGAATTGGGAATTTGGTGATGGTGATATCGATGACATGCAAAACCCATCTCATTTATATGACGAACCTGGATTATATGATGTTAAAGTAACAATCAATGCTGAAGACGGAACCTATATCACT
>JBDRQG010000253.1:0-5831 GCA_043826475.1 bacterium | reverse complement strand
AACTTGAGAACGACTATCACCTATTGCTTCGAGCATCTTTTCCCATAGGTCAGAGCCCCGAAACAGATCAAAAGCCTTGTTACGGTAGTAACCAATAAACGGGTCTGTATTTTTTGTCTCCCCGGCCAGACAGACATCTATAAGCTCTTTGCCGCCGCAGCCAATAAAGAATCGATTATAGCCTTTTCTCAGTAACAGCTTTTCTTCGCGTTCAACCCGGCGGGCAGTCAGCATTATTCGCAGCATTTTCTTCAACTCTTTGGGAGTTTTGCCAGAATACTCTTTGAGCGGTTCGTTTTCTTTTGGTTTTTTACTGCTTTTAACATCTGATTTACGAACCTGATCAATTAAAGCAAGAACATCCACTATTCACCTCCGCACACTATATAATTAAATAAACTTTTCCAATCTCATTATTTTCACTTCTAATGTTAACATCTTTTTTCCTGATTTGCTCCTGAAATTATAAAAATATCGACAAATGGACAATTTTTCTCAATTATCCTGCGAATATTGTGATTATACGCATAAATCTGACTTGTTCAATAATAATTTTATTATTAATTTGGGAAAAATCAAGGACTTACTGACGAAAGGAATTATGATGGTCAGGAAAAAAACGAGAAAAACCCCTAAAAGACCTATTAAAGCTGAGGATCTCTTTAAATTAGAACTCCCATTATCAGTGGCATTGTCCCCTGATGAAAATAATATCGCCTACACCCTAGAGATAATGGATAAAGAAGATAATAAATATTACTCCAATCTGCATGTTTATGATATTAACAGCAAAATTGATACACAGTTTACGAATGGCAAGTATTATGACAGCCAGCCGGTCTGGTCTGCGGATGGAAAAAAGATTGCTTTTATTTCCACACGAGATAAAAAAACTGCCATATATACCATAAATATCAATGGCGGAGCTGAATTGAAAATAATGGAACTTGATGCTTCTATCTCAAATTTGCAATGGAGCCCTGATAATACTAAACTATATTTCTGTTTGCGATATAATGATTCCCATTATATCAAAGATGAAAAAAAGAAAAAAGAGGCTCCTGTCTTCCGCCATATTACCAAAATGTTTTACAAATACGATGGAGCCGGGTTTAACCCCAAAGACATCTTTCAAGTCTACTCTTTAGATTTAATAACTAAAAAGATGCTAAAACTCACAAAAGGAAACAGAAATAACGTTTCACCAAATTTATCCCCCGATGGTAAATGGATCGTTTTTATCTCCAATCGCCATTCCAATCCGGATGTTAATTATCAATATCAGGATCTTTTTATTATCCCTTCCCAGGGAGGAAAAGAAAAAAAGATTTCAGCTCCGGCTGGTCCCAAGGATATCCCGGCTTTCTCCCCTGACGGGAAAAGCATAGCTTATATCGGTCATGACAATCTCGAAGACGGCTGGGGTATTACTAATCTCCATGTCTGGAAAGTCGGTGTGTCCGGCAAGCCCAAAGCAAAAGACCTGATGCCCGATTTCGATCGGATGACGATTGATCAGTCTATTACAGATTCAGGAGAGCCCGGTTCCATGTCCCCACTTTTGTGGTCAAAAGACGGTAAGAGAATTTTCTTCCTGTCATCGGATACCGGTACGACTAACCTGTATTATATCCCGTCAAAAGGGGGTAAACCTACCCGTATATTCAAAGGAAAGTGCCACATTAAAGCATACTCCGTAAATGGGGTGACCAAAAAGGCAGCTTTGGTCTATTCGGATTTGAATCAACCGGGTCAGATAATAACCTGTCCGGCCAATTATGGCGGAGAGAATAAAGTGGTGAATCACACCAATTATAATAGTTTTCTAAAAACAGAAGTTCAGTTATCCAAGACCAAAGATGTTTTATTTAAATCATTTGATGGGACGGAAATTCAGGGGTGGATCGTTTATCCGCCTAATTTTAATCCCAACAAGAAATATCCTTCGATTCTTGAAATCCACGGCGGACCCAGAGTACAATATGCCTATACTTTTTTCCATGAAATGTTTTATTTAGCATCAAAAGGATATGTTGTTTTTTATACCAATCCCCGAGGTGGAGCTGGTCGCGGTGAGACCTGGGCTGAGGCAATATTTGGCGGCTGGGGCGAACTTGACTACCAAGATTGTATGGCTGCCGCCGACTATCTGGAAAAACAAAAATATATCAATCCTAAAAAAATGGGTGTAACCGGCGGTTCCTATGGCGGTTATATGACCAATTGGATTATTGGCCATACTAATCGCTTTAAAGCTGCAGTAACCCAGAGATCGGTTGTCGATTTAAAATCATTTTTTGGATCTTCTGATATCGGCTGGTCTTTAAAAGAAGAATTCAAAGGAACCCCTTGGGCGAATTCTGAAAACTATGAGAAATGCTCCCCTATTACATATTTTAAGAATGTTAAAACCCCTGTCTTGATTATACACAGCGAACACGATCTTCGCTGCAATATCGAACAGGCTGAGCAGATGTATATTATGTTGAAATATATGAATAAAACCGTTGAGATGGTTCGTTTCCCGGAAGAACCGCATGGGCTTTCACGCCATGGTCGTCCTGACAGGCGGATTGCAAGATTAAACTGGATCAATAAATGGTTTAAAAAATATATGTAATGTAAAATTTAGAAATTCTCATTAAAAAAGGCAGCCACAAGCTGCCTTTTTTTATTTGCCTCTGAAAGCAGGATCTACATGGAATCCCTGTTCCTCAAGAAATTGTTCGCCTTCTTCCATCTTTCTGAATGTCCTCGAAATCTCTCTGGTAGCCCCCTCGGAAAACATTTTCATTAGCTGACCATAAGTAACCTTATTATTGATAATATTCACCGACCAAACCATATTATGATCTTTACACCAGTGCAAATGTTCTCCAATTGTCTGAATAATTTCAGGATATGATGGTTTCCAATTATTCAGATCAATCAACTTGACCCAGGGCTTATCAATTATCGGAGCAACTTTTTCCTCGAAGTCTTCTTTGTAAGAGACAGCTGTTTCAGGACGGAAAATTCCAAAGATCTTTTCATAGACAATCCGGTTTTCCTCATCAACATCAATTAGATATTCTAATCTCCAACCACCCATTTTTATTACCTGTTCTTTTTGGTATGTAATAATTTAAAAAAAGTGCTATAAGTAACGTTTTATGTTAACCTTATAGATATAATAAGTCAACTATAAAAACGTAAGTTATTACATAATGTTTCAAAAGGGTGATAATAATATTTAACAGCCGTCGAAAATTAAATATATATGATTCTGTTTAAATCATAATATCGAGCTCTTTACTTTTATCTCAAACCGACGTCCCAGACTGGGATAATCGCCATCTGACATTGTAAAACCAAACTGATCGGGTCGTTTCTGATCAGTTAAATCATAACCGGAAACCCCAATATAAAACATTCTCGTGACTTGCATTCCGAAATGCATACCAAATTCATAAACCCGATCGATATATTTGAGAGAACCGCCATACAATCTAATCTGGCGTTCGGAGGTATATTTAAGGTTGATATCTCCTTTGAGCTTTCCTCGGGTGAAGCTGAGATCACCCCCCCATTTCATTTCCGGAACATAATTTGCGTTTTTATATTCAGAGAATTCATCGTAGGTCTGGCTGGCTTTTTGATAAACACCATAAAGCCCGGCTTTAATAAAACCTGAGAATTTGTAATTCATATTTAAATCTACACCAGTTGACCTAAACTTATCATAATTAACAGGAATGGATCTGAATATGATTGGATCATATTGATATTGAATTAGGGATTTTATTTTTTGATAAAAGATTGTTGATTCAAACTGAAATTTATCATCTTGAGATGAAAACATCATCGTTCCGTGAAGAGAATGAGCTGTTTCCGAATCAAGCTCGGTATTGCCAGCGGTATAAACATCATCGGCGAATTGTTCAGCCAGTGAAGGAAGCCTGAAGGCATAGGCATAACCCAATTTAAAGATCAGATTGTCATTGAGGAAATAAGCTACTCCGGTATTATAAGAGGGCTGGGTTGCTCTCCCTTTTACGAATTGAAGGCGACCGCTTATATCAAAATGTACTTTTGTTATTCCTTTAAATGACAGATTACTCCAAAGGTCAAACTGGTTCTGCCTCCCCACCCATTGACTGCCAGACTCGTAGTTATAACTGAAAGGAGCAAACTGCCCAACTATATTGGTTGCGAAACTGCTGTCTTTTCCCTCCGAATGCAATGACCCGGATAGCCAGTCAATACCTCCGGCTAAAAATAAATTTTCAAAATCTTTGGAGTATCTGGTCGTTATACCGGATGATCTTTTATTGTAATTTGAATATGACCGCACATCGACCGAATCGATATTGTCATATACAATAGCGTTTCCCGATGAACTATCGGTTGTCTGATAACTATATTGGTAATTATATAATGAGAAATAATCCAGTTCCTTCTTTTCCCAAAACATGTCAACCTGAAACTGGCCTGATTTTTCTTCAATAAATCGATACTGCAAATCGACCGAATAATTCTTATCCTGTTGACAGTCTGTCAACGATGTTGATTCTTCATTGCCATAAACAGGAATATCGTAAGAGTCGGGAACCGGTCCCGGAGCGCCAAGGCTGTCATTAAAATATCGGGCGTATAATGAGAGTTTATGATTGCCGTTATTGGAAAGAAACTCATTTTTTAAACTAATCAGATCCCGTTTGGCTCCGGCATTATCGCGATTATTATCCGAAGAGCTATGTTCGCCATAAACGCCAACACCCACAAGACCAAAATGCTTGGATGTTTCAATATTATATTGCTGAAGATTGTTTGAACCAATTACCGACGAAAAATTAAGATGATCGGTGAAACTTCCGGGACTGATAAAATTAATTACTCCGCCGACAGCGTCCGAGCCATAAAATGCAGACTGGGGTCCTTTTAATATTTCGATTCGTTCAAATTCGTTAATACTGAAATCAGCGAGGTTGAACCCGCCGAGTGAATAGTCCTTTACAACTCTGCCGTTATAAAGCAAAAGCATGTGCCGGTTGAAAACACCCCAGCTTGACATAGTTGAAACCGATCCGAAGCCATTAAAATTTCTGATATCAATGCCCGATTCCCCTTCCAAAGCTATACTCAAGGAATTGTCTTTAAGGTCATCTTTAAGATCAATCACATTTACCGGCCAGACCGATTCCTGCTTCGTCAATCCGAAACGATTGGCGGTTACGATAATTGAATCCTCAAGCTCTTTGGGAGAATCAAAAGATTCCTGTTGTTCGACATTTGCGGTTCCCTTCGCTCCGCAAACAGATAGAATAATAACACATAGAAGAAAGCGCCACATAACTACCTCCATGGCGGCCACCGGCGCGAATTTTCAACCATCCAACCCGCGTGGTGGCAAATAAAATGTGATGTAATTACGGCAGGTTTCCTGGCTTCGGTATCAAACCCTCATAAGCGCCTTCCCCATCCTAAGATGAGTGGCATTGTGCTTATAAGGTAACCGTTACAGTAGCGGGGCTGCGACGGATTCGCACCGTCTTCCCTATTATCCGATCCCATGACCGGCACCGTAATGATGTAGTGATATGATAGGTTAAGTTTGAATATAAGTCAATGTGAAAATATAGTCTGAGGCACTGCCTGTGTCATTTACAAACTAGGCTAAGATTCCGGTAAATTAGCATGGATACCCGCCTTCGGGAGCGTTGAAAAAGTCATGTTTTTATAAATGCATCGCACCGTCTTATAATCGGGCGACACCAGGCCGCCCTCTACGCTGATTTTACAAAGTTACCGCGTAGTGATGGGGCTTGTCTCCGTCGCTATTTTTTGCTATA
>JBDRQG010000252.1:0-2356 GCA_043826475.1 bacterium | reverse complement strand
ACAAAAGTGGCTAATTAAATGATAATAGTACCATGGATCATAATTGGATTGAGTCCCGGTTTTATGGCCGGGGCCTTAGCTGCCCATAATAGGCAAACGATTAGGGTTAGATCGGGGAATTCAGAGCCGTTATCTGCCTTTTCAGCATTACCCCAACAATACAAACGCCATTACTATAATAAATCGGAAATTATGAAAGAAGAGAGAAATGAATATTTACGTTGGTAATATGTCACCCAAGACTACTGAATGGCAATTGCGCCGGGAATTTGATCGGTATGGCAAAGTAGGCAAAATAAGCATGGATAAACACTCAAACGATGAAAATGCTTATAGCTCATGTTTTGTAGAAATGCCCTTTGATACTCAGGCTACAGTCGCAATCAGAGAGCTAAATGGTAAAATACTTAGTGGATTTACCCTGAATATTAAGGAAAGCGGAGTGAGTCTATAGATGTTGAACATACCGAGAGATGAAAACAACTCCGTCATTAAGAGAATTGCCTTCATCGGCAATTATCTGCCGCGCTTATGCGGTATCGCAACCTTTACCACTGATTTGTGTGAAGCTGTCGCTGCTGAAAATGAGGAGACAACATGTATTGCCCTCCCTGTCAATGATACCGATGAAGGTTACGAATATTCCAGCCGAGTTCGCTTTGAAATCATTGAAAAAGATATTGATTCGTATCGTCGTGCAGCCGATTTTTTAAATATCAATAATGTTGATCTTGTCTGTCTGCAGCATGAATATGGCATATTCGGGGGACTGGTTGGCAGCCATATACTCGCTCTTTTGCGGGAACTGCGTATGCCTATTGTCACAACTTTGCACACGATTTTAGTAGAACCAAATCCAGATCAGCGGCGAGTGTTGGAGGAAATAGCGGATCTTTCGGATCGCCTTGTCGTTATGAGTCAGCGCGGTAAAGAATTTCTGACTGATATTTATCATGTCGATTCTGATAAAATTGATTTTATTCCCCATGGAATTCCAGATGTCCCTTTTGTTGATCCAAGTTTCCACAAAGACCTGTTTGGAGTCGAGGGGAAAATGGTCTTACTCAGTTTCGGGCTGCTTTCGTCAAGCAAGGGAATCGAGAATGTTATCGAAGCTTTGCCCGCTATTGTGGCTGAACATCCCAATGTCGTGTACATGATTCTGGGGGAGACTCATCCTCATGTAAAAGAAATTGACGGAGAGGCTTACCGCCTTTCACTGCAATGGTTGGCTCGTGAAAGAGGTGTCGAGAGCAATGTAATCTTTTACAACCGATTTGTCAGTTTGGAAGAATTAGTTGAATTTATTGGGGCCGCGGATATCTACATTACTCCCTATCTTAACGAGGCACAGATTACATCTGGTACACTCGCCTATACCCTTGGCGCCGGGAAAGCGATCATTTCGACACCGTACTGGTATGCTGAGGAAATGCTAGCTGAAGAAAGAGGAGTTCTGGTTCCATTTCGGGATTCATTGGCACTCTCTCAAAAAGTCATTGATCTATTGAATGACGAAACTAGGCGTAATGCTATGCGCAAGCGGGCTTATATGTTTGGAAGAGATATGATATGGTCGCAGGTTGCCCGTCAGTACCGAGAGACTTTCGAACGTGCACGAGCTGAACGCCGTCATTTCAGCAGTCCGGGCTTTACAGTCAAAGCACTTGATAAGTATCCCGGTGAACTTCCCCCTTTAAAACTTGATCATTTGCGCAATATGACCGATGAAACCGGCATTCTGCAGCATGCTATATTTACGATCCCTAATTATAATGAAGGCTACACTACCGATGATAATGCCCGTGCTCTTATAGTGAGTGCTCTTCTTGAGGATGTGGGTAATCATGAGGCTTTTGAATTAGCCTCGCGTTATCTTGGTTTTATATGGTATGCCTATAATGCTGAGACCGGACGCTTTCGCAACTTTATGAATTACCAACGCACCTGGCTGGAAGTAACTGGTTCAGATGACAGTCATGGCCGTGCTTTATGGGCTCTGGGGACAGTGTTAGGCCGCTCTCATTCACCAGCTCTTCATAGAATGGCCGGTTGGTTATTTGAGCAGGCTCTGCCGGCGATTCTCGACACTACTAGTCCACGTGCCTGGGCGTTTGCGTTAATTGCTATTCATGAGTATCTCCGACGCTTTGCTGGTGATCGTCGTGCCAGCCAGGTACAGGAGGAACTATCCCAAAGACTTCTGACCTTGTATCAGCAATGCCGCACAGACGACTGGCGATGGTACGAAGAGGGTCTTACATATTGCAATGCCGTTCTGCCGCATGCTTCACTTATTTGTGGTCAATCCGTTCAAAGTACTGAAATGATTGAAGCCGGACTGGAATCGCTTACA
>JBDRQG010000251.1:0-6301 GCA_043826475.1 bacterium | reverse complement strand
CGAACGATGAAACTTCGTAACGCTCAAAACCCTCCTCTGACATCTTTTCACATCCGCCTCGATACAAGCCGAGCATCAAATCAGAATCAGGGAGCTTAATTTTTCCCCGGTCAATTTTACCGGCGAGTTTGGTTCCCGGTTCGACAGTCAATTGATAAAAAGAAATATGGGCCGGTTCCAAATCAATGATTTGATCAATATCATAAGAGAGCTTCTGGCTGTTTTGATATGGAAGGCCGAATATCAGATCCACGCCGAAATTTTTTAGATCTAAAAGATTGGCGTAATACACGGCCTGGTAGCTGTCATGAATTGAATGTTTGCGGTCTAAAAGTTTCAGCGTCTCGGTATCAAATGATTGCACTCCGAAAACCGGGCGGTTAACACCCAGCTCTGATAAAATTTTTAACTTCTCAAGTGTTACCGATTCCGGATTGCATTCAATTGAAAACTCCGGGTTGTCAGATATGGTAAAGTATCGTTTGAGATGGCTCAGCCAATCAGCAAACAGGCTAAGGCTGGTGAGAGATGGAGTACCGCCACCTATGAAAATTGTATCAATGACGGCCTTTTGCAGATAGGGATCTTCAGAAGCTAATTCAGTCTCAATACAGAGTGCCTGATAAAATTCTTCTTCATGCTCTTTATTATGCAGTTCTTTATAGAAGTCGCAATAAGAGCACTTATTTTTACAGAATGGAAAATGAATGTAGAGGCTTAATTGCATTTATTAAATGGAAATACCAAGCCGGTCCCACCGAATATGCGACGGAAAATTATAAATTGCATATCCAACCCACTGAACCGCATCGATCACGTATGGAAACTCCCAACCAGGAGCATTAGTATCAGGTGCCCATGACCAGTACACAAAAACAGCCTTCCCTTTGATGAGGTCTTCAGAGACGCATCCCCAGAAACGACTGTCGTGGCTGTCATCCCGGTTGTCGCCCATAACAAAATATTCTCCATTGGGGACAACAAAGGGGCCGAAATTATCCCGGTATGAGAGATCACCTGGGATAATTCGTTTGTCTGTGTTTTTGGAATGTATCGGTATTTCAGCAACCTGTTCATCTACATACAGGATCTTGTCGGCCACCTGAACGGTCTGTCCCGGAAGAGCCACCACCCGCTTGATAAAATCCTTGGCCGGATTATTGGGATATTTAAAAACGATAATATCCCCTGAGGCCGGAGGGGTGCCGTAATCATAAGCCAGTTTATTGACGAAGATGTAATCGCCTTCAAACAGGGTATCTTCCATTGACGCGGAATTAACCCGGTAGGCTGATACAACGAAAACTCTTAATAGAATTGCTGCCACCAGAGCGATAAGGCTGGTTTCAACATATTCCCGCCAGACCGGTTTATGTACTTTTCGGTTTAAGACCTTCTTAGCCTGTTTATTGACTTCGGCCTTTTTTATTTCCTGTATTAAGAAATCTTGATCCATACTTTTAAGGTTATCGGTTTTATCCCACACTTCTTTAGGGCAGGGACGCTAATTTTATTATAAATATAGGGGTATCCCGGGTTTAAGCAAGGTTCTTAAAGATATTAAATATCTGATACTTACTTAAGTGGTTTTAATCGTTCAGGAATTGCACAATTTATTATACCCCTGTAGGTTATGTTTATTCTTGGCTTGACAAATATTTCTATTTAGGTACATTATAAATGCAAAGGGTATAAACCAGCTTCTGTTTATCGGGAAAAGAAGTTTAGTGGAATATAAAAATATTATGCAGAAATCAGTTCTAGCGAGAATATTGTCTAATAGACAAACCTCTATTTATATGGGTTTGCTGATTTTTTTATTCAATTTGTTTTCAGGAAATCTTCAGGCAGAAAATATAGCATTTTCAGAATTCCCCGACCATAAATTTTATATCCCTCAGACAACCGCGGCCACTTCATTGGATAATTATGATGTCCTCTTTTATGATATAAACCTGAAAATAAAACATACTGATGCTGACAAAATAAAAGGGACAGTTGGTATTGAAGCCAGGATATTAGAAGCAAATGTCAACGAGATTCAAATCAATCTGGATGATAATATGACTGTCGATTCGGTTTTTAACGAATTGGGTCTATTGGCATTTGAGCATACCGATGATTTAATTACTGTTACTCTTGATAAACCCTATAGTAATAATGAAAAAATTAGTCTCACTGTCGCCTATAGGGGCTTCCCGGATATGTGCGGCCTTCAGGGTTTTAATATTGAAAATAATGAACTCACTAAAAACCAACTGGTTATTAGTACCCTTTCTCAGTCCGAATGTGCCCGATCCTGGTGGCCATGCAAAGATCAGGTCAATGATAAGGCTGATTCGTTTGATATCGCAATACAGGTTGATAAAGAGTTTTATTGCGTATCAAATGGAAAACTAAACTCAATAGTTGATATTGGTGACACAACCAGAACATTCTATTATACCGTAAGACATCCAATGACCACATATAACTTTGCGCTGGCTATTTCTGATTATGCTATTTGGGAGCAGAACTGGATTTACAATAATGGCCAGGATACCATGCCCATAGTTCATTATGTATTCAGGCAGCATGATTTTACAAATTTGAAAAATAAATGGAAAGAAACAGCAAGAGCCTTAACCTATTTATCTGATTGGTTTGGTTTATACCCATTTGCAGATGAGAAATACGGCCATGTTAATTATCAGGCTGGATATGGAATGGAGCATCAGACAATAAGCTTTCTACCGGCTAGAACCACAGCTGTATTTGATACCCTCATATATGTGTATCATGAATTGGCTCACCAGTGGTGGGGAAATATGATTACCTGCAAATCATGGAATGATGTATGGATTCAGGAGGGGATAGCAACTTATGCCCAGGCATTGTATTTTGAACATGATGAAGGTTGGAGGGCTTATCACAAGCATATGAATTCGATGCGGTGTGAAAGGACTGATCGAAGTATTTATTTAGAGAATGGAACCGATTTTGATTCTCTCTTTGAAGAAAACGTTGTCTACTTCAAAGGGGCCTGGGTCTTTCACATGCTTCGAAGGAAACTTGGGGATGATCTTTTCAGGGCGGGTCTTCATGCCTTTTATAATTCTGAATATAAAGATAGTTCAATCTCAACTGATGAATTTATCGAGTTTTTCGGAAAATCTGTCGGTGTAAATCTGGACAAGTTCTTTGATCAATGGGTGAAAAAGAAGGGTTTACCCGTATATGAATGGTCTTACTGGCAGGGACCTCCTGATCCGAACGGAGATGGCTATGAGAGAAATATTTATCTATATGTAGAGCAGGTACAAGATACCGATCCGGAAATTTTTGAGATGCCCGTAGATTTTGTTTTTGAATACGGAAATAACTTAAGTGATACAGTTACTCTTGAAGTAAATAGCAGAATCAACAGGTATGTAGTCAAAGTACCTGATAAACTCGATACCATAAAACTTGATCCGATGAACTGGGTGCTTCAGAAAAACACCAATACCGACTGGCGGATGCGTATCGTAACCGAGTATGTACCGGGAATACCAGAAATTGCTTTAGATACCGGGGTGGTAGGATCAGAATATGAAGATAGGATTTTAACCAGCAATGAGGATAATAGTCAAATTGAGTTTCATCAAATAGAGGGGAATATTCCTTCCGGATGGGTTCTTGATTCGGATGGCCTTCTTCACGGATATTGTCTGGATGTTGGAAATTACAATTTTACTGTTTCGGCTGTTGATAAAAATGATCCGAAGCTGTTTGACACCCTTTCTCTGACATTAACAATAATGCCTTTGCCCGAAAACTATAACCTTTATCAAAATTACCCGAATCCGTTTAATAACGAAACAATAATAGTTTTCGACTTGCCCAGACCGGGGAATACTTCTATTGAAATTTATAATGTTCTGGGTCAAAAAGTAACGACCCTGATTGATGGTTATTATTTTGCCGGAAATAATTACCATATTAGCTGGCAGGGGAGAAATGATCGTGGTGATAATGTTTCATCAGGCATTTATCTATACCGCCTTCGAAGCGGCGATTTTACTTCCACTCGAAAAATGCTGCTGCTAAAATAAAAATTCTTCTTATAATTTAAGTTCTTTTTTTTTGAACATTTTTAACATTAAAAACGTTCTACTATTACCGTATGTAAGGGGATAGTAATTAGTGTTAGTCCATTTTATGCTTGACAAAACATTCAAGCGGACTTAAATTATAACAGGATGCCCACAATAGATTAATCATTATAATTGACTTCAGGGCAGCTCTCCCCGCCATAACCGCCATTTATCTTTTATGTATTCATTAATCTTGAATACTGAAATTAGAGAAATTCCCTCCATAGAATAACACCGCCGCGAGGGTAACGTTAAACAAGGGAGATTTGCCTATGGATTTTTTATCCGCCAGACTTGATCAGGAATGTTAGTGCTGGCGGCCTTTCAGGTTCTAAGAGAGATTACACCACTCTCTCGCGGAGCAGGAAACAAAATCTGTTTCGGATATAATCGGCTGGGTCAGGGAAAGACCCGATCAGGGAGATCTGATCAAACACCCCAACACACGCTCGACTGCATGGGGTATCCGGTTAATCGGGATACAGAGAGTGTTTCAAAATGAAAAAAGACATCCGTAAAACGAATAACTCAATCCTGCAAATAGCAGGATTGAGTTTTTTATATCAACACCTTAGGGTTATTATCCCATATCTGAATTAAAATATTTATTTCGTAGTAATAACAAATAGTTCAATTACTGCACAATTATTTCTATAACTCTTTATCCAGCAAGGGCATAAATAGTCCGGATAAATTGGGGGTAGTTATTGGCACTATCCTTGCAAAATGGCTCCAGAGAACGAAATGGAACTGTTTACTGGAGGTTTGACGTGAAGGTCAAATTTGTGTTGACGATGGATGATCTTCTGGTGGATGACAAAACCATTGATCAGCTTATCCTCGATTGGGAGTCGGATATGGATCAGGGAGAGATATTGGAATTGTCTCATAAATGGATTACATCCAAAAACTTTTTAACTCAGCGGATGGTTGGGTTGATGAGGGTTGGGGAATCTTCATTGACAATCGAACCATTGGAAGAAGAGGAACAGGAGCATCATGATCAGTTCTGATCTGTTAAATCAGGTTTCAGACCTGGCTGAGAGTGCCTCGCAAAAAATCGATGAATATTCCGGGATGCTTGGATCAGTTAGAGAATTGATTCTGGAGCATTTCGGTGAGAACGGTTTGATTGCGGCTTATATTGCTCTGGCGGTTCTTGGCTTGTTCCTTATTTCAAAACTTATAAAACTGGGTATTTCAACCCTGAAATATCTGGTGATTCCTTCCCTTGCCCTGGCGGCTCTGGCCTCATTTGTAACCCCCTTTCCATTTGCTGTTGCCCTGCCGGTAACGGTGACAGTATGTTCATTGGTTTTGTTATTTAAGGGTTAATAAAACAATCAATTCTATAATTACTATAAAAACTATTTCATCATTTGTAGGGGCACGGCATGCCGTGCCCCTACAAATAATAGAAAGATTCCAACTATTTTTGTTAATAATTTTAGCTCACTAAAAAAACATTGCCCCCTAACCCCCTCTCTTTCAATTACTTTTGTTTTTCAGCAATAACTGGCAAGGTTGTTGCATTACTACCAATGAAACAAGAAGAGAAAATATACTCATGACAATAAACAACAGGTGCGTTATGGAAAAGAAAAACGATGATCAGAAGAAGTGCATTAACTGCCACCGTCCATTAATTAAGCAAAAAGGAATCTGGCTGTGCGCCAATTGCAATCCCCAGGCAATTGATACTACCAATATTTTTGTAGATGATATCGAAACCGATGAATACATGTTTATCGAATGTCCCGGAGCGACTCTCTATGATGAAGAAACAGGCGAAATTATCCAGGGAGTTAAGTGGAAAGATGAAAATAATATTTCAAAGGGATTTGAGATAATCGGTAAAGCGGTTTATGCCCCCAATCACAAGCATCGCCGCCGGATTAAAAGAGAGGCCTTAGGGAAAATCCGCCGTTGTATCGCCTGTCAGGATTATACGGTACGGATGCGCCGCCCGGAGGGGAGAGACTTTTTTATACCGTCGGTAAAACACCCCGGCCGCACCAAACTCAAACCAATGAACCACGTAACTTATGAGCCATAGATGATCTTAGTATAAGGTTAAAATAATTTCTTAGGATATATTTCTATTAAGCTGGAAATATATCAACTGGACAAGCCCACGCTGGACAGACATCACCCGCGCATAGCTGTACTCCACATGCATTTGCTCC
>JBDRQG010000250.1:0-6810 GCA_043826475.1 bacterium | reverse complement strand
GGAACCTGCCGGTGAAGAATTGGATGGAACCTATGTGAAGAGTCTTGTCGTCTTTGATGATACTCTTTTTGCAGGTACATATCTAAGGGGGATTTACCGATCAACAAATTCAGGAAACAACTGGACTGCTGTGAATTAAAGCGTATTTTGAATAGTACTACAGTAACGATTCATCTTTAGATCCTGCAGTTAAAAAAGCTACTAAATATGTAAGTACAAAACTGTGAGGAAACTAAAATAAAATATTTGCTGGATTCATAAACTTTTTATTGTTTATGTAATTGGGTCAATCAGTTCTGAGTAACAGTGTATTGTTGATCGTTATCTTGGGGCGTGATTAAAAAATCCAAGCCTTACTACCATTAGATCTGTGACTTACCTTGACGGGCTACCGAATTTAATGATTCCTGTAACTTAATCTTATCTCCAAGATAATAGCTTTTGATCGCATGTAATTCTTCGTCAAATTCATAAACTAAAGGTATCCCGGTTGGTATATTCAGATTGGCAATGTCGTCATCGGAGGTACGGTCTAAATACTTGACGATGGCTCTGATACTATTCCCATGAGCACAAATTAAGACTTGCTTTCCTGACTTAATTGTTGGTGCAATGGTACTGTGCCAGTAGGGAAGGCATCTTTCATAAGTGTCCTTAAGGCATTCGGCTGCAGGGAGCTCATCTTTATCTAATGACCTGTACTTTGGATCAAATAGAGGATGCCTTTTATCTTGCAGATCAAGAGTTGGAGGTCGAGTATCATAACTTCTTCTCCAGACAAGGACCTGGTCATCTCCATATTGCTTCGCGGTTTCCCTTTTATTTAGTCCTTGCAAGGCACCATAATGACGTTCATTAAGACGCCATGTTTTTATTATAGGGATCCATATGAGATCATTTCTGTCAAGAACGATCCAAAGTGTTTTAATAGCCCTTTTAAGAACTGATGTATAGGCTAAGTCAAAGATGAAACCAGCTTCTTTGAGTAGGTTTCCAGCTTCGTTTGCTTCATTTATACCTTTTTCCGAAAGATCAATATCTGTCCATCCAGTAAATCGATTCTCCTGATTCCATATACTTTCACCGTGTCGTAATAACACTATTTTATACATATTCTCCTTCCTGGTATGGAAGTTTCAAATAAACTATTTTGTTTTAATTCTCTGCATGAAATTATGAAAAGTGATATATGAAACCGGTATGAGAACCAGAGTGATCAAAGTTGAAAAAAGTAATCCGCCAATTACAGATCTGGCTAATGCTGCCTGAATTTCTCCGCCGGCTCCGGCTCCAATTGCCAATGGAATCATCCCCAGTATGGTTGTCCCTGATGTCATGAGAATTGGGCGCAAACGTAATCTTCCCGACTGAATTACAGCTTCATTGATTTCCATATTTTTTTCTCGACGCATCATGTTGATATAATCAACCAGAAGGATAGCGTTATTTACAACAATCCCAATCAACATGATAATACCCATTAAACTCTGCATATTTAGAGAAGTCCCTGTGATAAGCAGGGTAGGGACAACACCGATAATTGCCATAGGGACAGCTACCATAACAATAAGCGGATCAAGGAATCGTTCGAACTGAGCCGCCATTACCATGTAGATCAGAACCAAAGCCATTAAAACTGAGAGTAAAAAATCGGTATGCGCTTTTTGTTGTTCCTCATACTCACCGCTAAATATTAGTGAAAAGCCTTCAGGAAGTGGGAATTGATACAGTTCGTTCTGTAATTTTTCAACAACATTACCCATAGCTGCTCCACTTTCGAGATTGGCTGTGATATAGGTCACACGTTGTCCATCGACACGTGCAATTTCAGTCGGACTTCTTCGACGGTCTATTGATACAACTGAGGATATAGGTATGATTTGATTATTGTCAGTATGCACTGAAATATTACGGAGATCCTCGGTACTCAGTCGATCTTTAGATTGTAGTCTAACCATGATAGGATATTCTTCCCCTCCTTCACGGTAAACTCCTGCTCTGGCGCCTCCCACATTTGTCTGAACTACTTCAGCAATTTGACTTACCGATAATCCTAAATCAGCGATTTTTTCCCTGTCGATTATCAGGTTCTGTTCGGGACGACCCTGGCGGCGGCTTGTTCGTACGTCTGCAACCTCCGGAACCTGCTCCATTATCTTACTGATCCCCTGCGCCAATTGATCAGCCATATTAAGATCATATCCTCTTAATTCGATCTGAATCGCTTCAGCTCCTCCTGATCCGAATAGTCTTCTGAGCATCCATAGACCGGATTGTGCGCTGACTCTAATATTTCCACCAGGTATATTACCAGCGATATGCTCACGTATTTGATCGGCAAGAACGAAACTGTTAATTGTTCGAACATCGGAATTTTCTAACGTGATTTCGACTTGTGCATCACCCGATCGAATTTCTACAGAGATATGCTTCACTTGATCCATTGGAACTACTTCTCTAACGAATTCCTCCATCTCATAAAGATAGTTATTCACTACGGCAATATTTGTTCCCTGGGCCATTTCAAGATCAATATCTATTTCATTAGCATCTGTTTGCGGGGCCAGTTCCACTGGAAGTAATTGCCATAAAAAAAGAGTAATAACTAATAGTCCGCCGGTTACTGTGAATACGATTTTTTTATGATTTATCGCAAAGGAAATAATATGAGTATAAAACTCTTCCAGCTTTTCTGTCCAACGGGCAACTTTAGTTTTTTTAGAATCAGAATTATTCCCGTTCCCACCGATCGTAAGGAAGCGACTGCTAAGCATTGGGATGAGACTCAGCGCTGCAACAAGAGAACATATTAATGAAAAAACCACCACTAACGCCAATTCTTTAAAAAGCATCCCTGAAATAGTATGCATGAAAATAACGGGAAGGAAAATTACCGAGGTCGTCATAGTTGAAGCAATTATGGCACCAGTGACCTGTTTGGTTCCAATAAGGGAACTGTCAACAAGGGAATTTCCCTGTTCCCTGATTCTGACAATGTTTTCCAGAACGACGATGGAATTATCAACAATCATCCCTATACCGAGAGCCAGTCCTCCGAAACTCATTTGATTGAGAGAAATATCATTAAAAAACATAACACCAAAAGTGGCAATAATAGAAATTGGGATTGACAGAGCGATAATAAAAGTCGTTGATCCATTTCTTAGGAAGATGTAGAGTACAAAAATAGCCAGTAACCCACCCCATATTGCAGACTGTTTAACATTATCGATGGCATTTTGAATAAAATCACTCTGATCTACTACCATCATCAGATCAATATCATCACGTTCTCTGTCAATCTGTTCCATAACTGCCCGGGCAGCCTCAGCAACAGCAACGGTATTAGCACCTGATTGTTTCCTGATACCCAGCCTGACCATGGGACGGCCATCAATCTGAACAATACGATTGATATCTTCATAACCATCGACTACTTCAGCAACATCTCTAACCCTGATCGGTTTTCCATCGATTATGGTAATAATAGTGGCGCCAATCTCTTCCAGTGATCTGAATTCCCCCTGGGTTCGGATATACATATCACTGATTCCTTCACGCAAATCACCGCCGGGAAGGGTTATGTTTTCTCTTTGGAGTGCCTGCTGGACATCCGATGCCGAGAGTTTGCTTGAAGCTAATCGATCACGTTTAAGCTGAATCTGAATTTCCCGATAAATGCCGCCCCAGACATCGACCGATCCTACTCCGGGTATCTGTTCAAAACGTTGGGAAATTTCACGTTCGAGAATTCGTGTTAATTCCTCCATACTTCGATCTGATTGAGCGCCAAGAATAACAACCGGGAAATTGTCGGGATCAAACTTCCATAGACGTGGTGCTTCAACTTCAGGTGGAAAATCGCCTCTAACTCGATCAAGAGCCGCTCTGACATCGTTTGAGGCAGCATCGAGATTTATCCCCTGAGAAAATTCAAGGGTTACACGACTTCGTCCTTCACTGGAATTTGATCTGACTTCTTCGATACCGGGGACACTGGCAATAGCATTTTCTACTTTGTCAGTAATAATTCTTTCTATTTCTTCCGGCCCAACATTGGGATAGCTAGTGCTGATCGAAAGAAGGGGATATTCAATAGGGGGGAGAAGATCAACAGGCAGAAAACGGAATCCCATAATTCCCAATACAATAATTATGAGGAAAGCCATTGTTGTGGCAATGGGCCTGTTTACTGCTGTTTTAGTGATATTCATAATTTTAGTATATACTTTGAGTTTCAGGTGCCACTTGTTGAAGTATCGCTGTCCGTTGCCTGTTTTTTATCGAGTATATCTTTTAGAAGATCTTCACGCTGAAGGTTTTGAAGATGCTCCACCCAGGACCATTCTACCGGGCGAGCACGAGCAGGACCTGATTCTCCTCCCATTAAATCCTGACCAAGGGATACAATCCAGTCTCCAGGTTTTATGGCGCTGATACCAGCGCTTATCCGACTCTTAGCGATTACCTTAACTGGAATAAATTCAAATGGGACAGGCTCAGTTAAATTACCTTTATTACCGGTTTCTGATATTACAGACTTGATCAGGTTGAGAGTATCTCTGCTGACATAAACCCCGGTAATACCAGTAAGTGGATTTTCATATAAAGCGCTTAGAGGAACAAGAGTAGCCTCTTCACTTTCACCGTAAAATATATCAACCGTAACAAACATTCCTGATTTCAGATAATGGTCCGGGTTAGCTAATTCGATTTCGGCTTCAGTACTGTGAGTAAGTGGGTGAAGGAAGGGGGAGATCCTTGATAGTGGAGCCTCAAGCTTGCCGCTCGGTAAATTTGAGGCGAGTATCTCTGTCCTCTGACCGGCTTCAATATAATTCAGCATCCGGTCAGTAAGAATAACCTCAACCTTGACATTATCAAGCTGGCCTAATGTAAACAGGCGAGTTCCAGGGCTGACTGTCATACCAATCTCAGCATTACGATTACCGACTGTTCCGTCAACCGGCGCTTTAATTACAGCAAGAGATAATGCTTGATTCTGTTCTGCAACAGTAGCCAATGCCTGTTCAACATGAGCATTAGCCAGTTCTACATCGGCTTCGGCTAACAGGGCGCGTGTTTCGATTGCCTCAAGTTCCGCATCACTGGTAAGATTTTTTTCAGCTAAAGACCTAGTCCTGTTTAACTCTGATTTGATCTCCTTGAGTCTAGCTTCAGCCTGACGGGCTTCAGCCTGATAGACCTGATAAGAAGCTTGAGCTTGTTTCAGTCGTTCACTAAACTCGATATCGCGTAAGCTTACCAGGGGTTGGTTCTTTCTGACTTCCTCACCATTCTGGACATGAATTGTTTTTATGACAGCACTGATTTCAGGATATATCTCAATTTGGTTTTTAGCTTTTACTAATCCGCTTAGTCGTTCGATTAAGGGGAGAGAACCCTGCTGGGCCTGCACTACTTCCAAAGCCGGTAAAAGTCTATTCTTACCGTTTTTGGAATTATTTGAATCTCCGGAGCATCCGGAAATGATAAATGATGAAATAATAAGGATTATTGTTAAAAAGGGATGTTTTAATTTCACAGTTGTTTCTCAATCTCTTTTCTCCAGCCAAAATTATTCAATTAACCATCAAGTTAAGCTTTCTGCTGGTTATGCTTCATCCAGGCAGTGTCTGTTTTTGTTGCTACAATTGAATCCTATTATACGTTCCCATTTAAAAATAAAAAAGGGATATTTATAGTGTTATATTGTATTATCTGACATGCAATTAGAAAAATTCTATTATTTGAGTTGAACATTAAAATCTCAATAGGCCAGCTTTTATGTATATTAAGGCTAAAAATTAAAATGAAGTTACTTCTTATCGTTTTTCACCATTTTATGATAGATTAAGTTGTTTTTGAATATTCGTATTCTGTTGATAATCAACGACTAACATTAATAATTTAAAAAAATATGGACAATTCAATAAAATGAATATATATTTACTAAATAGTTAGTTTAACTAAAAGGTTAATTAGGTGGACGACTTAAAAAGTGATATTGACAAAGACTCTACTCGGCAAAAAATTCTGAATACTGCTATACAGGAATTTGCTAATTTTGGAAAAGCCGGAGCTCGGGTTGATAGAATTGCGGCACAAGCAGGTGTCAACAAGGCAATGATTTATTATCATTTTAATTCAAAAGATAATCTGTATTATGCTTCAATAACAGAACATATAACCAATACAGCAGTAATTATCCATCAACGTATTTCTGCTGATATATCTCTTGAAGAAATGATCCGTGAGCTGGTTGATGTTTATTTTCGGTTATTTAATTCCAGTAACTATTTTAAGAAGATTTTAATACGTGAGTTAGCCGAAAATAACAGTCCGATTATTAATAAAATTGCAGAAACTATAAATCAGATGGGCATCCCCAATATCCTCAAAGATAAACTTCTAACAGAAATGGAAAAGGGTCGGGTAAAAAAACATGATGTTAAACAGGCTTTGGCCTCGTTGATTTCAATGAATATCGGTTTTTTTATAATCTCTCCAATTATCTCAAAAATCTTAAATCTGGATGATTTTGATAATTTTCTTACTGCCCGCAAAGAGGCGGTTGTTGATCTCTTTTTAAATGGAGTTCTTATAAAATGAAAAAAATTCTTATAATGATGGTATTGATCGGTATAATGGCTTCCGCCGCAAATGCTTTTGACCTTACTTCAGTCGAGGCTGAAAAGATGGCCTTGAATCATTCATATCAACTTAAAATTGCCCGTTCTGAGAGCGAGGCTTATCGCTCAAATCTGAGTGCTGCCAGAGCCGGGCGTTATCCTGAGTTTTCATTAGAAG
>JBDRQG010000249.1:0-6038 GCA_043826475.1 bacterium | reverse complement strand
CCAGTGGAAGGTGATGCCAATTCGTTCCACTTTTCGGTAGATGCGGTAAAGGGTCCGGCAGTGCGTTGCTTTCCAATATATCAGAGTATATCTGTTGGCCAGGAAAGCGAAATTGAGATCATTGCTGAGGAAGTTGATAGTTTGATGGGAGCGGAAGTTCATCTGACTTTTAATCCAGCTATAATCCGGGTGAAAGATGTCCTCTACAGTCCTTTTCTGTATGATGGTGAGGAATTTTCAATCTCATTTAAGGAAATTGATAATGATAACGGTACGGTCAAAATGGTGGTTGTTAGGGCATCGGGAGCGGAATCGACAGTATCAGGAACCGGCGCTATAGCCATATTGGAATTTGAATCGCTAACCACAGGATCCACTTATATTGGAATCAGTAAATCTGTTTTTAAAGATGATGATAATGATGAAATCAGTATAACTCAACGTGTGAATGGAATTATTTTTGTTCAGTGATGGCTAGGGAGACACTATGAACAGACCACTATATCACAACAAAGAAATTTATAGAATCTTTCCTCCAGATTGGCACAAAGATACAGAATATGGTTTAACTGAAATTGTTGGAGGGTATACTTGTTTAATAAAATTTGATATTGATTCTGATATTGTTGAATTTGAAAAAACACATAGGCCTGAAATCAGGGTTGATATCAAGGTAATGGATAAAAATAATTCTGCCAGATTTTGGTTTTTAAAATACACGATTAAGATGACAAACTGGAAAAATGGACTTACTCAAGAAACCAAAGATGATTTTATGAACAAAATAAAACCTTTTGTAAAGCAGAATATTAATGATAATAGTGAGATAGAATTGCCTTACACTTATGAAGATTATTTTGATATTGTGGAAAAAAAATAATATGAACTGCAATTCTCAAGATTTTATTACATCACAAAACTTGTTAATTGGATTGTCAGCGCATCCAGTTGAACAGGAGAAATTATCATATATTTATAGAAAGTTTGTTGAACTTGGTAATATTAGTATGGAAGTGTTTAAATTATTTTCAACAGCTAGTCAGAACCCTGTTGTTGCAATATCACACCCTTTAATGGCACAATGTATTGAGAATGCTCATATTGCTTTTTATCTATCTTTAAGAGGTTTTCCTTCTCAATCTTATGCTGTTTCAAGAGTGATATTAGAAATTACAAATCTGATAAAATTATTCCAAAAGCATCCAGAAGAAATTGAGAATTGGCAAGATGCAGAAAAAGATTATAGATTAAAAAAAACCTTTACGGCAAGCAATGTAAGGAAAAGACTTGACCAAGGTAATCGTGATGATGTTTTTGGATTTTTATCAAATGTCGGTTCTCACGCATCTTGGCAAATGATATGTAATAGATTTGAAATTGAATACCGTAAAAACGAAAATCCTATAATAAAAACGGTAATTGGGGGAACTCATAATAAAACAGAGATTGTGTTGTCAAATTTCAATATAATTTATGTTTTCACTCAATTTATCTTTGAAATGGTAAGACTGTTTCTTGGAACAAATAAATATTGTAAAGAAATTGAATGTTTTACCACTGAAACGGCAAAAATACTTACGGAAATAATTGGGAATTATTTTTCAAAAATAGTTGAGGATGAAAAAATACGTAATGAGTTAAAAAAGATTACAGACAGGTTGACAAATTTTGAGGGAGAGCCTAAGTGAAAAAGTTTTCCCAGATAATTTTGAATATTTTTTATATGACTTGTATTATTTTTTCTCAGCCAACAATAAATACAAGCCTATTAAATGAACTTGGGATTGGACTGAATGATGCTAATGGAATTGTGGTTGAGGAAAACTATGCCTATATATCAGTAAACAATCCTATCTGCGGGCTATATGTTTTGGATATTTCAAATACCGATTCTTTGCGAATTGTTGGATATGTCTCATTGCCAAGTTGCAGTTACGATGATGTTGCATACAAAAACGGTTATGTTTATGTGGGCAGTTCAATAGTTGATGCTACAAATCCTGAAGAACCTGTTTTGATCGGAGATATAGGTTTTCCTGATGCAAGTTATAGGTATTGTGAAATATATGGAGATACATTATTTGTCACTGTCGGAATGCAATTATGGATATTTGATATTTCTAATCCAGATAGTCCTAATAATCTTGGTGTTTATTTTGGAAGTAATTATTATGGAGAATTTGCTTTATATGGAAACCATGTTTTAATCTGTAGAAATGGTGGTCTTGATGTAGTAGATATTAGTAATGTGACTAATCCTACATTAACTGGAGGACCCTCTTTTGAATACATATCAGATACAGATTCAGATATTGAAATATCTGGCGATTTTGCTTTTGTTGCGGCTGGTGACCGATTACAGGTGCTAAGCATAGCCAATACGCAATATCCTGGATTAGTTGCAACATTGAATGATGCTGGACGTGGACCTATGGAATTATATAGTAATTATGCTATAACAACAGGAGGTGATGAAGTAAAAATAATTGATATTAATCAAATAGACGCACCAACAGTGGTTGCAACCTATGATATGCAATTTGGTGATTGGAGTGCAAATCCAAAGGATTTTTGGATAAAAGAAGATAAACTTTACATTGTAGGAGACGGACATGTTGGACTGGAGATCGTGGAGATATCTAATCCTCTTTCACCTACGTTGGCTGGTTCATTTATAAGAGGTAATATCAAAGCAATAGAGAAAAAGGATAATTTCCTTTACCTTTTAAATCCTTATGAGGTCGGAGGATCAAGCACATATGAGGATCATAGGATTCAAATTATTGATATCACAGATCTTTCAAATCCTATAATTAATAATAACGTATTTACCACTTATAACGGCCTAATAATGACATTATTTGATCATTATTTAGGAGTAGCAACCTACTGGTCGGACCCTTGGTCTAACCGTGATGCTTCTTTTGATATAATAGATATTTCTAACCCTTCTGAGGCACAATTAATAAGCAGCTCTTCCTTATCAATTTATGCATTTGAGATTGAGGTTTTTAATAATAAGGCATTTATTGCAGATGAAAGCAAGATTATAATATTTGATGTTACGGATCCCCATAACCCTCAAAACATAACCACATATGGCGGGGAAGATATTTTTGATATTGCGGTGGATAGTACTGTTTTAGCAGTAATAAACAATAATGGTGGTGTGCTAACAGTTGATTTAGTGGACATTTCAGATCTTCCATCAACAACGTTCTTATCTTCAATACCAACAGGAGGCTATTCATCTCAAGTAAACATAATTAATGAATACTTATATATTGGTTTACCTGATGGAATACATGTTTATAATATATCAGATCCTATAAATCCATCATTTGTCCAGTATTATGTTACGGACAGTAATCCATCATTCATTTGGAATGATAATATTTTGATGTACGGAGATGGAAAATTTCTCAATATAAATGAGTCAGGTAAACTGGAATCAGCTGGAAATCTTGACATTAATATTAGTAGTTCTTGGAAGAGTTATATAGAAAATTCTAATCTATATACTGGATACAGTTCATTAAAAATATTTACTCACGATTATATTGTTCAAAACATACAATCACCTCATAATCTCACCGTCACCCCCGGCAACCAGCAGATCACTCTCCAATGGGATGCAAATACTGAATCAGACCTTGCAGAGTACCGAATATATCGAGATACATCATCTCCTGCATCGACTTTAATTGATAGTGTTGTTGGCACACCACCAGACACATTTTATATAGATACCGATTTGACAAATGGACAGACCTATTACTATCGAATTACCGCTGTTGATGATGCGGGGAATGAGAGTGAGTTTTCAAGCGAAGTCAGTACCTTTCCAAGTGCTTTTAGCGAGCAGACGGGAATCAGTTTACCTGGAGTATATAATAGTTCCGTTGCTTGGGGCGATTATGACAACGATGGTGACCTCGATATCTTGCTAACAGGAGAATCAAGTAGCGGGTGGATTTCCAAGATTTACAGCAATAACGATGACGCCACATTCTCTGAGCAGACGGGAATCAGCTTGACGGGAGTAGAGTGGGGTTCTGTCGCTTGGGGTGATCACGATAATGATGGCGATCTCGATATCTTGCTCACAGGACAGGCAGTTAGTGGTTATGTATCCAAGATTTATCGTAACAATAGTGACAATACTTTCACAGAACAGACAGGAATCAGTTTGACAGGTGTCTTATATAGTTCCATTGCCTGGGGCGATTACGACAATGATGGCGATCTCGACGTCTTGCTCACCGGATATGCTAATAGCGGCAATTTCATATCTAAGATCTACAGTAACAATGGTGACAACTCCTTTACGGAGCATTTAGAAATCAATTTAACGGGAGTTTATTTCAGTTCCGTTGCTTGGGGTGATTACGATAACGATGGTGATCTCGATATCATACTCACAGGTGTTACAAGTAGCGACATTAATATTTCTAAGATTTATCGCAATGACGGCAATAATTCTTTCACGGAGCAGACGGGATCCAGTTTAGTTGGAGTACGTATCAGTTCTGTGGCCTGGGGAGATTACGACAACGACGGTGATCTTGATATCTTGCTCACAGAACAGACAAATATCAATACTCGTGTTTCTAAAATTTACCGAAATAACGGTGACAACTCATTCACAGAACAGACGGGAATCAGTTTAACGGGAGTTGGTTACGGTTCCGTCGCCTGGGGGGATTATGACAACGACGGCGATCTCGATATATTGCTTACAGGATACACAGATGGTTCTACTTATGTTTCCAAGATTTACAGCAACAACGGTGACAACTCATTCACAGAACAGACGGGAATCAGTTTAACAGGAGTCCGGAATAGTTCCGTCGCTTGGGGTGATTACGATAATGATGGCGATCTCGATATCTTGCTCACCGGAGAATTCTCAAGTGGCTATGCTTCTAAGATTTATCGCAATAATAACATGACCGCGAATTCAGTTCCGATAGCGCCAACCGGATTGAATGCTACCTCAATAGGATCGGATGTCATTTTCAGTTGGGACAAATCCACTGACACCGAAACCTCTCAGAACGGATTGACCTACAATCTATATGTCAGCACGACTCCGGGCGGTTGTCAAGTGAAATCGCCAATGGCGGATATTTCATCAGGTTATCGGAAAGTGGTTCAACTTGGAAATGTGAATCACTGTAATTCCTATACTCTGAAAGGACTTCCAGACGGTAATTATTACTGGAGTGTGCAGGCGATTGATAATACTTTTGCTGGAAGTGCTTTTTCACCAGAAGCGAGTTTCACAATCCCCATTTCTCCCGCTGTCCCCCAAAACCTCACCGCCACACCCGGAGACCAGCAGATAACACTTCATTGGAACCATAATATTGAATCCGACCTTCATAAATACAACATCTATCAAGATACTTCATCACCTGCCACCACATTGATTGATAGCATTGTTGGTACACCGCCGGATACGTTTTATATCGATGACGGATTAACCAATGGGCAGATTTATTACTATCGTATTACTGCGGTTGATGATGCTGGGAATGAGAGTGATTTTTCAGATGAGGTCTCCGCAATTCCGGGTGACTATGTTTCCCCGGTCATCACATTAACAGCACCTGTTGAAGGCTTCTCCATTCCAGAATACGAACCCTTGACAGTAACCTGGACTGCCACCGATAATATTGCCATGGATTCAATACAGATAATTTATTCCAACGAAGCAGATGGTACTCAACAGGTAATGGGCAAAGTTCCGGCTGATTCATCGCAATTCATATTTGATATTCCGGCAGGTGTTACCAAACAGGCGATGGTATCTCTCCGGGCTTGGGATACATCAGGCAATGATACATTGGTTCACAGTCCCAATTTTAAAGTGACAGATAATACACCACCGGAAGTGGCCCTGCTGACTCGGTTACAAGGTTCCGAATTTGCGATAGGCTCTATGATTCAAATAGAGTGGATCGCTACTGATAATGTTGAAGTAACCACAATTGATTTACTTTACTCGACGGATTTGAGTGGCTGGAAAAGTATAT